>NZ_DCSO01000053.1:46091-50532 GCF_002325665.1 Methylophaga sp. UBA1464 | reverse complement strand
GGGTTACACCTCAAAGCCGCTATCAATGTTTCGGCTGAAGATCTGGCACATCCAGAATTTTGCCGCTTCCTGCATTCCCAATTCGGTTTATACAATATACCGCCAGACTTGGTCACCATTGAGATTACTGAACGCGATATCATGTACGACGAAGCATTAGGTATTGAGGTACTTAAAAGTCTTAAAAAAGCGGGCTATAAAATTGCTGTTGATGACTACGGAATTGGTCAGTCTTCTTTGTCCAAACTGAAAATTCTGCCAGTCGATGAACTGAAACTGGATATGAGTTTCATCAGAAATCTGGATACATCACATACCGATCAGAAAATTGTCTCCTCAACTATTTTTCTGGCACACTCTCTCGGCCTGAAAGTGGTCGCTGAAGGCGTTGAAAACAGCGCCAGTTATGAATTATTAACACAAATGGATTGCGATAGCGTGCAGGGATATTTAATTAGTAAACCACGAGATGCCAATGATCTTGTCGCTTGGTTAGGTGAAAATAATGCCACTTATTCTGTTCCTGCTGACATTAACACTCACTAGTCAGCTCTATGCTGCTGATGGCAAATTAATTGCCACCCCCGGAATTTCCACAATTGAAGGTTCTGCCGGGGGTGGTTTTGTTCCATGGGCACAGTTGGCCGGATATGGCAGCCGTGATGAAATTGCTGCCAACGTATTCTGTAGTGGTGCCAATGTTGATCATTACGACTTGCATGTCTGTGGTGCTCAAGCGTCTTTTTATGATCGCGTTGAATTTTCTGTCGCCAAACAGAAATTTCATGTTGATACCTTAAATCTGAATATCAAGCAACGCGTCCTGGGCATTAAAGCACGACTTTATGGCGATATTGTCTACAGTCGTTTCCCGCAAATCAGTCTGGGCATGCAGCATAAAAAACTTGATGATCCGACTGTGGCGTATCTGTTAGGCGCTGATGAAGATTCCGGTACCGATATCTATCTGTCGGCAAGTAAGCTGCATCTTGGCGCGATAGCTGGTTATAACTGGCTATGGAATATCACTGCCCGCTCCACAGAAGCCAATCAAACTGGATTGTTAGGTTTCGGTAATGCTGGGCGAGATAATCAGCGTGAAGTTTTTTGGGAAGCCTCCACCGCAATATTATTCAGCCGACATTTAGCGTTAGGCGTTGAATACCGTCAAAAACCCGATAATCTGGGTTTAAAAGAAGATGATTGGTCTAATGTCTTTATCGCCTGGTTTCCCAATAAGGTTATCAGCGTAACTGCCGCCTGGCTGGACTTAGGTGAAATCGCCGGAGCAAAAAACCAAAAAGGCCCGTATTTTTCTGTTACAGGTTACTTTTGATGTCATTAAAATATCGATATAGCGTTCTCGTCGCACTTTGTTTGATGATATCAGCTTGTGCCAGCCCCCCAGATACCACGTTATACAAAAAGTTAGGTGGAGAGTCTGGCATTGAGAATATCGTGGAAAACCTGGTGCAGGAGATTGGACAAGACAAACAAATATTTCATTATTTCGCTGAAGCCAGTGTCAGTCGTTTTAAGGAAAACCTGATAGAGCATTTTTGTGCAATCAGCGATGGTCCATGCAAATACACCGGCGATAACATGGTGGATATTCATACCGGTATGAATATCAATGAAAAAGACTTTAACCATATGGTGGATTTATTAATTAATGCCATGGACACTGAAGGCATTCCACACCGTATTCAAAATCAGCTGATTGCCCGACTCGCGCCATTACGCAAAGAAATTATCTATCTTTAATTACACTTCATCTTCAATGGCTGCTTCGACCATTGGAAACTGTGGAACATGCGTAAATATAACCTGATTACGGCCATGATCTTTTGCTTTATATAAAGCCGTATCGGCAGCCTGCAAAATCACATCTATCGGCGGCACGGCCTCCTCCGGCCACAATAAACACACCCCACAACTCATCGTAACCGGAATTAAGTGTGAACCACCGACAATTGGTGCCGAGTCGATAATTGTTCTCAAACGTTCAAAAGATGCCGTTGCTTCATCAGGCTTTAATTGCAAGGCAATTAAAAATTCTTCGCCACCAAACCGCCCCAGCACATCGTAATGACGTAATGTGGTTTTTAAACGGGATGCAAACCGGCGTAGCACCTCATCACCCACGGCATGACCATAGGTATCATTTATTTTTTTGAAGTTATCAATATCACACAGAGCCACACAGTAGATTTTGTCACTGCGCGAGGAACGTATCAGCTCTTCAGAAATACGTTCAATAGCAGCATGTCGATTTAACAGTTTAGTTAAATGGTCATGCGTTGCCCGATAAGTAAGATCCTGATAAAGGCTGGACAATGGATTTGCCAATCGACGGGCCAGCAGTGTACTCAGAATCACTGCCAATAATACGATACAAAATGTTAATGCCAGTAACGAGTAATTTAACCGGTCCAAACCCCGGTAAAAAACTGATAAATCTGCCAGTAAAAACAATTCAATTTGCTGATCCAACGGGCTTTGCAGGAACGACTGCTCCAATAAATATTGCGACCTTTTCCACCATAGATTCGGCGAAGTATCTTTTAGTAAGTATTCTTCAAATTCAGTTTTATCTATGGTTAATGTCGTTAAAAACAACTCCGACTGAGAGGACTGAAAAATAATATCCAGCCCTGTCTTCACCTTTAATGTCTCGAGCAGAGGAATGGTCACTTCAAACGCAATAAACGCCATTGCGATTTGATGAGGCGCTTTTACCGGCAGACTGAACAAACGATATAAACGGTTATTGATCTCTGCAAACTGACCCTGACCAGAAACTTTTTGCAATGCAGACCAATTGAGATTAACCAGTTCCGTTAACGGAAAATTCAGTTCATTCGCTGCAACCAGCTTTCCTTCATTATCAACTAACAGCATCAGGTCAGCCTGGATCCGCTGAGCATGATTCGTGAGCATACTGCTGATTGTCGGCAAATCGTTGGTAGCAAGGGCTTCCCGGAAGCCGAAATCCTGAATTATTATTTCAGTTGAATAACGCAAGCTGGTTTCACGACTATCAATGTATTGATGCAGGAAATGCGAGGCATTGGCAACCTGCTCATGAATCTGCCGTTGATTATGCTGATGAATAAACCAGCCATGACTGAGCTGCATAGTGAAGGCCGTTAATAAAATCAGGCTGGTACAAAGCAGGATCACCCTGGCCTTGATACCATTCATCTATTCAAAGTTTCCAAATGTATTCATCTATAAAAATCTTATTGAGAGATATGGTGACAATAGTGAAACAGGTATCAATTCAGGGTAAACGCCAGACCTTGATTTTCTGCCCGGTTTTAAAACCAAATAAGCGGTTACCACCTACTGCGACAGCAATATGTTGCTTGCCATCAATACTGTAGCTAATAGGCGGCGCATTGACGCCTGCTTCGGTTTTAGCACTCCAGCGTTTGTCCCCGGAATCAGCATCAAAAGCCATAAGTTCACCACTGCCTTCACCGGTAAACACTAAGCCACTGGCGGTACTTAATACCCCACCAATCAATGGATTTTCAGTTTTAACCTGCCAGACAATTTTGCCGTCATCTAAATCAATTGCTGTCAATAAACCGTGTTTTTCCGGGGTGTTTAATGGCGACATTGAAGAGTAACGCACGGCTTCCTTACCCTCTGCCGCCGCTTGTTGATGTAGTTTATATTCCACCGGCCAGTGAATACCGGCAATAAACACCAGGCGTCTGCGGGCATCCACTGATACAGGTGACCAGTTCGCACCGCCCATTACGCCGGGATAAATAATAGTGCCCTCTGCACTGGGCAGTGAAAACATATTTTTCTGCGGGACAAAAGCGTCGCTTTTATAGAGAAACTTACCGTTACGTCTGTCATGCACATAAAACCAGCCGGTTTTTCCTGCCTGACCAATCGCCGGAACAGGCTGTCCTTTAATCGTAATATCAAATAATACCGGTGGACTGGCGACATCATAGCCCCAGCTATCATGCGGCACCTGTTGATAATGCCACCTGTAATCACCACTCTTCGCATCAAGTGCCAGTAATGAGCTGCTGTAGAGATTATCTCCGGGCCTCGAAGAGCCTTCCATTTGTGGCGAAGGATTACCTGTACCAAAATGCAGAATCCCGGTATAGGGATCAATAACCGGAGTACTCCAGGCCGAGGCCCCTCCATAACGCCAGGCATCAGCATGTTCTTTCATCGCCGCTTTTTCTTTGGCAATATCACGAGGTAATTCAATGCCATCAGCCGTTTTGGTAACGAAGTTTCCTTCCCAGTTCTCTGATTTAATGGTGTCAAACTGCCACTTCTGCTCACCGGTATGAATATCATAGCCAGCCATAAAACCACGACGACCAAATTTTCCGGCAATACCCACAACCGTGCCCAAGGGTGAGTCAGAGTCTGTAGCATCCAGATGCAACCCATAACCGACCCC
>NZ_DCSO01000053.1:45031-45988 GCF_002325665.1 Methylophaga sp. UBA1464 | reverse complement strand
AACGTGATGCCGATAATGACAGTATCCTGATAGATCATTGGTGCCATATTAATACCCGCACCTGAGGTCCCTGAAACACTACCAAGCTCAGTATCATCCAGTTTGCTGACATCTTCCCTGATACCCGTGTTTTCCCCTATTACCTGATGATCCCAACGTTTTTTACCGGTTTTAGCGTCCAGAGCGATTAATCTCGCATCAATGGTGCCGGTAAATACCATGCCATTGGCAACGGCCACCCCACGATTAGCCGATCCGCAGCAAATAGGATAATCCTTGTCCAGATCATGCTGATAACGCCATAACTGCTTTCCATTGCCTGCATCCAGTGCGACCACGTCATTGAATGGCAGGGAAACGTACATTACGCCATCCTGGACTACCGGTGTTGCCTGAAAAGTATCGTTGATACCTGTATCAAACTCCCATGCTTCGACCAGGCCCGTCACATTACTTTTATTTATTTGTACCAACTGGCTATGACGCTGGTGCAGATCATTTCCACCATAGACCGGCCATTCATGTTCTGCAGCTAATAACGGAAAGGAAATACCCGCCAGCAACCCTCCCATCCAGATGAAGTCTTTTAAACGCATTTTCTTTTCTCTCTATAATTATTTTTTTGTCATGATAGCAATTAATAACGAACTGATATGCCTCATCATGATTGATGGATCTATTGATCCAGATCAATTCTGTGCCCGTTTACCCTACAGCAAATTATTGCTCCACCTACAATCAAACTATCAATAATTGGTGGATAGAGGTGCGGGATGCATAAAATACTGTTAGTGGGACTGTTCAGCATGCTGAATATATCTCCTGTTATGGCTGATCGTCTGGCAAATGAACCAATCAAACCCATCCAGACATTTATTATTACCGAACCGGATAAAGTTGAACTCGGGAAAAAACTTTTTTTTGACCCCAGACTCTCCCGCTCAGGGTTCATATCTT
>NZ_DCSO01000053.1:35966-44960 GCF_002325665.1 Methylophaga sp. UBA1464 | reverse complement strand
TTTTTTTTGATCCCAGACTGTCACGTTCCGGTTTTATTTCCTGCAATTCATGCCACAACCTCAGTATGGGTGGTAGTGATAATCTTCCAACTTCGATTGGACATAATTGGCAGCAAGGCCCGATTAACTCTCCTACCGTACTCAATTCGAGTATGAATCTCGCACAATTCTGGGACGGTCGTGCAGCTGATTTACAGGAACAGGCTGCTGGTCCCATTGCCAATCCCATGGAAATGGCTTTCAGTCACTCTCTGGCCATCGATGTATTGCGTTCGATTCCACAATATGTGGCTGAGTTCAATAAAATTTATGGCAGTGATGACATTACTCTGGACCAAGTCACCAATGCTATTGCCGCCTTTGAAGAAACACTGGTTACCCCCAATTCACGTTTTGATTTGTGGCTTAAAGGTAACGACAATGCGTTAACTGATACGGAAATTGCCGGTTATCAAAAGTTCAAACAAATCGGCTGTGTGGCTTGTCATAATGGTGAAGCCGTAGGAGGCAGTTCATTCCAGAGGATGGGGATCATGGAGCCCTACCAGACCGAAAATCCTGCAGAAGGTCGTATTGCTGTCACCGGAAAAGATGCCGACCGTTTTTCATTTAAAGTGCCCACCTTACGCAACGTCGAGCTGACCTATCCCTACTTCCATGATGGTGCATATTGGAAACTGGAAGATGCTGTGGATGTCATGGCCAGATTACAGTTAGGTCAGGAACTGGAAGAACAGGACATCAAAAATATCACTGCATTTTTGAAAACCCTGACGGGCGATCAGCCGCAATTTGCCATTCCGCAATTGCCGCCTTCCACAGCGAATACCCCCGTTCCAGTCCCTTTTGAAAACTAATACAAAGCCCGGTAGTTAAATCCACTACCGGGCTTTTTAGTATCGCTTAATCTGGCAAATCAGCAATGCTATCTACCACAGCGGCATATAAATCCCGGGTTGATGCTATGGCACCATCCTGAACCAGTTCAGCCGATATAACCTTACCATGTGCAGCCTGCAGTGGGCGTGTGGCCGTGGCACTGGCCACGACCGTCGGTTTATAGCCCAGATTAAAACCACCATGTGCTGTGGAATTGACGCACATATGCGTCATAAAACCGGCCAACACAATATTCTCAATGTTCAATGATTTTAGCCGCTCATCCAGTTCCGTCTGAATAAATGAATTGGGAAAGTTTTTAGTAATAACGTATTCCCCATCTCTGGGGGCAACTTCGTTGGATATCTGTCCCAGCTCTGTCGTTAAATCGTAGGGTGAGCCAACACCGCCATCGTGTTGTATATGAATAACAGGAATATTCAGTGCTCTTGCACGCTCCAGTAACGCTTTAGCCTCAACAATGGCTTTTTCCACCCCGGTCAGCTGCATAACACCGGTTCGATAGGTATTCTGACAATCGATCATAATTAACGCCGAATCACTCAGTTTGGCGGGTTGATGTCCTAAGCCTACGATATCTCTTAACGTTTGTGATGCTTGTGTCATAACAATCCTCTTTGAATGTTTTAATGGGTGCGTTTTTGCAATTTTAGCCAGCTCTGAATAATGATTAATCCATACGATGTTGAAAGCTGACCGCATACGCACCGGGTCTGGCCAGTAAAATCGGGTCCGCTGAAGGCTCTATACCTTCCGGCAAGGCCAAGGGATTGAACATAGTCGCTTTTTCATAAGCTGCAGCATCCGCCATCGCCGCCTCGATCACGATAGTACCTAACTCGACCACCTGACGATCATCTGGCCAGACTACAGTCGCATCGTTTACTTCATCACCGTCCTCAGCGAGTTGCACTGATAAGCGAAACTTAGCAGCTTGCTGTGGTAATCGCTCACGAATCTCATTCATCAGGTAATTTGCGTTTTGTGCTTCGGCATCAGCTTTTTCCAGCGTTTTAACACCATCCAGTGGCATTACTATATAGCGACCATAAACCGACTCACCTTCAGCATTGGTAAATTTAAACGCATTTATGCCGTGATAGGAAAGGTTGGCAAAACTGGCCGGAAATGGCTTGGGATAGTCCACAAAATGTTTGGCTTTGGGGTTATCAGCTAAAAACTGCTGGATAGGTTTGGTTTCAGCATCTGAAGCAGCAGAATCTCTTACTGCCGTGAGCATTTCCAGAAAGGCTTCAGGAGTCGCCACGGGAAAACGTGGCACTGAACTGAGTACCATATCGGTGTATTCCTCGTCTCCCAGATCAATCCGCATCGCCATGCCTTTTGCCAGTCCCTTAGGATCGTTGTCAGCGATATCCGGAAAACCGGTCGCATTGGAAAAACGCACAACTACAGGTGATGGATCCTTTTGTAAATGGGCTGCAAAAGTAATTTGACGTGCGGACTCAGCGGGATGAAACTCACCGGTTAGCACGACACCTTTCGTGTGATTAGAACGTAAACCCTCACGCGGCCCGTTAAATAAATCATGTTGCACATCAACAATTTTTTCGACTGTCGATTTCTCTCTTTCCTCGGCCATAACAGGATTGATAACCATCCCTAGCAACAATGCCAATGGCAAATATTTGAATGTTTTAGTGCCCATTTACGATCTCCTTGTTGTTGTTTGCTTGCTGAATTCTGAAACAAAATCCCAGCTTAAACCTTTATGAGCTTTTTATATGAAATTTAGTTCATGCTGATTTAATCAGAACAGCAACACAAAACGGATTATTTTGTGATGGTTTGCATTTACTAGACGACCGGTCTATTATGGTCAGAAATTTACTAGACGACTGGTCTAATATGACACGCACAGAAACAAAAAAATTGTTAATTCAGGTTGGCACTGAAGTGCTGGGAAGCCATGGTTTTAATCCCACCGGATTAAATACGGTGTTGAAAACGGCTGGTGTACCCAAGGGCTAGTTTTATTATTATTTCGCCAGTAAAGAAGATTTCGGGCTGGCGGTGATTGATGAGTTCGCTTTGGATTATGCCGAAAAAATTGATGCCTTTCTGTCCAATGAAAACGTCCAACCACTACAACGTATTCGTGATTATCTGGAAAACGGTCTGGACACAATCCGCGAAGGAAAATGCAAACGTGGTTGTCTGATTGGCACGCTCGGCCAGGAATTATCCAGCCAGAATGAAACGTTCAGACTCCGCCTTGATCAGGTCTTTGAAGGTTGGAAACAACAATTCATCGTTTGCCTGCAGGCCGCAATTGATTGTGGTGAACTGCCCCGGAATACCAATACAGAACAGTTTGCCGAGTTTCTGTTATCCGGATGGCAAGGTGCCGTTCTTAGCGCCAAAATGCATTCCAGCACCGCTCCGCTTCAAGCATTCATCGATACCTTATTTCAACACGTATTAACAAAACCACAGAATTAATGGAGATTTTTATATGAGCATGAGCAAAGTTGCTCGTTTCCACCAAATGGGTGGACCAGAGGTTTTACAATTGGATGAAATGGATTTGGCGGCTCCGCAAGCCGATGAAGTGCTCGTCAAAGTTAACACCATCGGTCTTAATCGCGCTGAAGTCATGTTTCGTAATGGCCAGTATCTCGAAACACCTCAACTCCCTGCCCGACTGGGTTATGAAGCTTCTGGCATCATCGAACAGGTGGGGCCAAATGTCAGCCAGTTTTCAATCGGCGACAAGGTGAATGTCATCCCGGCTTTTTCAATGAACCAATACGGCACCTATGCTGAAAAAGCTTTGTTGCCGATTCACGCACTGGTCAGGCAACCTGCCAATATTTCCGATGAAGAAGCTGCAGCAGTGTGGATGCAATATCTCACGGCCTGGGGCGCATTAATTGATATCGGTCAGCTAACAGAAGGTCAGACGTTGTTAATTCCGGCCGCATCAAGCAGTGTCGGGCTGGCGGCCATCCAGATAGCCAATCAGGCAGGCGCGATCCCGGTTGCGATTACCCGTTCCGCGGATAAAAAAGAACTATTGCTAAAACATGGCGCCAAACACGTTATTGTCAGTGAATCCCAGCAAATCGCTGAGCAGGTTACGCTGATAACGGGCGGCAAAGGTGCAGATATGGTGTTTGACCCCGTTGCCGGCCCCGCATTGAATGAATTAGCCGATGCCTGTGGCCAATTTGCACAAATTTTCGTTTACGGCGCACTCAGTACAGAAAGCTCCCCGTTCCCGCTGTTTGCTGCGTTAGGAAAAGGACTGACGTTTCGCGGCTATACCCTGTTCGAAATCAGCCAGGATGCCAAACGCTTGCAACGCGGAGTGGAATTTATTGAAAAAGGACTCGCTGCAGGCCATCTAAAACCTATTATTGCCAAGACATTTTCACTGGATGACATTGTTGCTGCGCATCAATACATGGAATCCAATCAACAAGTCGGCAAAATTATTGTCACCACATCGAATATCTGAAATCTTCACAATGGAGGAACACCATGAAGTTTAACCTCAAAACCGTAAGTGCCTTAACCCTTGCCTCGCTTGGTCTAATCAGCACAGGCAGCTTTGCCGGTGCCGCAGATGTCGAAAAAAATCTGCATAAACTCAATGTACCAGAGGGCTTTAAAGTTGAGGTCTATGCCGAAGTGCCCGGTGCCCGCCAAATGGCTCTCGGCCAATCCACCGGAACCGTATTTGTCGGCACCCGCGGCCCCAAAGCCTATGCTGTTGTGGATCGCAATAAGGATCGTAAAGCCGATGAAGTGGTCACGATTCTTGATGATCTTAAAGTCGGCAATGGTGTCGCTATGCACCAGGGAAATCTCTATATTGCCGAACAGAACCGCATTGCCCGTTATGCTGCACCCGGCTTTGACCTGACCTTGCCATTCAAGGAAATGCGTGAAGTCATATATGAAGAGCTGCCTGACAAAGCCCATCATGGCTGGCGTTATATTGACTTTGGGCCTGATGGTAAGCTTTATGTCACCGTTGGTGCACCCTGCAATATCTGTGATGTCGAAGGTTTCGAGGCCACCATTATCCGGATGAATGCAGATGGCAGTGATGCCGAGATCTATGCAGAAGGCATTCGTAACTCAGTTGGCATGGATTTCCAGCCGGACACTGGCGTGTTGTATTTCACCGATAACAATACCGATATGATGGGTGATGATATCCCGCCAGGTGAACTGAATGCCGCTCCCGAAAAAGGCATGCACTTTGGCTTCCCATATTATGCCGGTGGTAAAGAACGCCACGAAGACTGGGCAGACAAAACTCCGCCGAAAGATGTCACCTTTCCGGTAGCCGAGTTTCAAGCCCATACAGCCGCATTGGGCATGAAGTTTTATACCGGCAACATGTTCCCGGAGGACTTTAAAGGCGATGTCATTATTGCCCAGCATGGTTCCTGGAACCGTACCGAGCCAGTGGGTTATGAATTGGTTCGTGTAACCTTTGATGATAATAATCAGGTCAGTGGTCACGAAACTTTTATTGATGGCTGGTTAATCGATGGTGAAGCCTGGGGACGCCCGACAGACGTGCTGCAGTTACCCGATGGTTCAGTGCTGGTTTCAGATGATTTTAATGGCGTGATTTACCGTGTCAGTTACGGTGAAGAAACTGTCTCAGCCAGCACCGCAACCTCAGCTCATTCGAGCAAAACAGTGGAAGGACTGGTGTTGCCCGAATCGGCTATCGCACATCCGGATGGCCGGGTATTTGTTACCGAAATCGGCGAATTTGGTAAACCAGGCGATGGCAAAGTCACTGTTGTAAATACCGATGGCAGCACTGAAACACTGGTTGATGGTCTTAATGATCCTAAAGGTATCGACCTGTTTAACAACACGCTGTTTGTCGCCGATGTGGATCAACTGGTGAAAATCAGTCTCGACGGTCAGCACGAGATAATGGTGAAAGCCGATGGCTTCCCCGGCAAACCCGTGTTCCTGAATGATGTTGAAATAGATGGTCATGGCAATATCTATGTATCTGATAGTGGTGACGATGACGGCAAAGATGCTGGTATTTATCAAATTTCAGCCGAAGGTGAGGTCAGCGAAATCATTAATGCCAAATCCGGTATTAAACGGCCTAATGGTCTGCTGATGGATGGCTATAACAAAATGCTGGTAGCCGACTTTGGTACCGGTGACTTATTCCAGCTGGATATCGCCAACGGCAAAGCCACTAAAGTAAACAGCGGCTTCGGCGGGGCGGATGGCCTGGTCAGGGATACCAATGGTGTCCTGTATATCAGTGACTGGGCAGGTGGCCAGGTGTGGCAATTGGCTGACCCCAAAGCGACACCCCAACTTATCACTGATGAATATGAATCTGCAGCAGATATCGCCTTATCAGCAGATGGCAAACATATTCTGATGCCCGATATGAAAGCTGGAAAATTGTATTTCCTGCCGATTAAGTAAATTTAATCAAAGCAATCAAAAAGCCGGGATGATTCCCGGCTTTTTTGTATCTCGGCTGATAAAGATTGGTCAGCTTGAATTCCAGCTTTAAGGCTGATTTGATTAGCCCACTAAAAGATAAAGCAATATCAGATTAAACAGCACACTTAAAATAGTGAGCGTTTGCCAGAATCGCAGCGGATGACGTTCAATCAACGGGACATATTCATCTTGTAAAAATACCGGGTTAGGTTTTGTCAGATCTGTTTGCAGCTCGGATAAAACTTCATAGCGTCTTTGCGGATTTAGCTGAACGGATTTTTGAATGGCTTTATCCACCCATACCGGGATCTCTGCTTGCAGCTGTGTTAACGGTTGATAGTTCAGTCGACTGAGATGCTGACGATTAATGGCTTTTTCAAAATGCTTGCCATAAGGTAGTTGGCCACTGAGCAGATTATAAAGAATTGATCCCAGGGCAAACTGATCGGCCTGTACTCCGGCCTGTTCACCCAACAGATATTCGGGTGCCGTATATTCCCGGGTTCCCAGTAATTTTTTGCGTTCAATCGGCGAAGCCACATCGGCAATTCCGGCGATGCGGGTGGAGCCAAAATCAATGATTTTTACCACACCTTCATCACTCAGCATAATATTGCCGGGTTTGAGATCCTGGTGCAGCATATCCAGTCGATGGAAGGCTCTGATTCCGGAAATTAGTTGCGGTAGCAGTTGCCTGACTTCACCGAGACTTAGCGGTCCTTCATCATCCAGTTTCTGTTGCAGGGTTTTGCCAGCGATATATTCCATTACGTAATATAAAAAACGCCGTGGACGCGGCTGTTCAACAATTCTCACCACATGCGGGTTATCAATTCGACGGCCGATCCATTCTTCAAGCTGAAAACGCTCCAGATACGCCGGATCATCCTCGAAATTGACGGATGGGGTTTTTAACACCACTTTCTGATTGGTTTCGGTATCAATGGCCAGATACAACTGACTGGTCGAACTGGCATGCAATTCACGCAATACCCGATAACCATCGAGGATGACACCTTCATACAATTCGGGAGGAAACGGTAACGCCGTTAACCTGGCATAGACTTCATCCGGTTTGGGATCAGCCAAGGCATCAATGCAAAACAGCTGACAACTGACATTGTCCTGGCCGCCATTTTGTAACGCGAGTTCACATAACATTTTGGCAGATTGTTCAGGATCTTCGGTTGCGCTCAACTGCTGTTTGATGACACTGTCAGCAACAAATTCATAAACGCCATCAGTCATCAAAACAAACACATCGCCTTGCTCGACACTGAGATGTTTGTAATCAATTTCCAGCGCGTAATCAACACCCAGCGCACGCCCCAAATATTCTTTACCTTCATCAAGTTTGATGCGGTGATCCTGCGTCAGTTGTTCCAGCGTATTGTTGCGAAACAGATAGATTCGGGCATCACCGACATGGAACAGATGTGCAGTCACCGATTTGATGATCACCGCAGAAAATGTGGTCGCAAAGCCCCGTGACATTTCCCGAAACTGATGGCTCTGCCCGCACAACCAGACATTAATCGCCGTTAAGACCTTACCGCCTGACTGCTTGACCGACCAGGTATCCGGCGTACTGAAATAATCGGCAATGAATCCGGTTATTGCGGCATGACTGGCCTCACGTGCCTGCTCACTGCTGCTGATGCCATCGGCAATCGCGCAGATGGCCCCTTTGCTCTCCAGCAGTAAGGCATTCTCCGGGGCATAAAAACCAATCGCATCCTGATTTTCAGCTTTTACGCCAGCCTGAGAATATTGCCCACAACGGACTTTCAGCATGAGCTTATCCCGTTATTAATGCACATCAATCATTTGCACGGTGCCATCCGGTAACACTTCTGCCATCTGGCCGCGCGGCTCATCCATAAACTGCACCACAATTAAGGTGACTAAGGCCGTGGCCGCAATGACCCAGAAAAATAACTGAGCAGATACTACCGACAATACCGTCAAAAACAGCAATGCACCGACATTACCATAAGCACCCGCCATACCGGCAATTTGTCCGGTCAAACGACGTTGTACTAAAGGTACAACGGCAAATACCGCCCCCTCACCTGCCTGTACAAAGAACGAACAGCACATGGTCGCCAATACGGCCAACACAATAAACCATTCCGGCGTTATCAGACCCATCACAAAATAACCGACGGCCAGCCCTGCCAGACAAATGGTCAACGTCAGTTTACGCCCCAATTTATCACTGAAATAACCACCGGTAGGTCGTGACACCAGATTCATAAAGGCAAAACCAGAGGCCAGCAAACCTGCCTGCACTACAGTGATATTAAAGGTTTCGCTGAAAAATAACGGTAACATTGATACGACCGCCAGTTCAGAGCCAAACGTTGCCAGATACGCCAGATTCAGCACTGCCACCTGTTTGAACTTATAACGGTGAATCTCTGGAACAGGCGTGTGAAATATGGATTTGTTGACCTGATAGATATGATAAAGCTGATAGAGAAACAGTAACACCAGTCCACCATAGATCAACATGGTCACCGACTCAGTCAGTAATGAAACCCCGTTTGGTGACAGTTTCCAGGCTAACAACCCCAGCGCGCCATACATCGGAATGGTCATCAGAATTAACAGCAGAAAATCCCCTTT
>NZ_DCSO01000053.1:31162-35837 GCF_002325665.1 Methylophaga sp. UBA1464 | reverse complement strand
TGGTGACCTCCATCGCCCCGGATTTTTTCGGTTTGAAATAGGTTGAACCTTTGGGTGTATCTGACACACTGTTGTAATAGATAAACGCATAAACCAATGCGATAAAACCGGTCAAAGCCACGGCATAGCGCCAGCCTTCATCACCACCAAATATCAATGCGATGGTCGGCAGACTCATTGCCGCCGCTGCAGAACCGAAGTTACCCCAGCCACCATAAATGCCCTCTGCCAGACCGACCTGTTTGGCAGGAAACCATTCTGAAATCATCCGGATACCGATAACAAAACCGGCGCCGACAAAACCCAACATAAAACGTGCCAGCGCCATTTGCTCAAAGCTGTCGGCTATCGCAAAAAAGAAACACAACATGCTGGAAATACCCAGCAGTAATGAATACATGATTTTGGGGCCATATTTATCGACCAGCATGCCCACCACAATCCGGGCGGGAATAGTCAGAGCAACATTGAGGATTAATAAGGTTTTAATTTGCTGGTCGGTGAGGCCAAGCGTTTCTTTAATCGAAACCAGTAGCGGTGCATGGTTAAACCAGACCACAAAACTGATAAAAAAGGCCATCCAGCTAAGATGTAAGATGCGGCTGTTACCGCTGAAGGATAAAAATTTTAAATTTGAGGCAGACATCGAGTTCTCACTTCAGAACGTTTGACCAACATTGGTGAGCGACTTAAGCGGGAATTATGCCAACTTCTAAGTTATTGATTTTATAGTTATCCAAGCAGTTAAAAAGGTATCCAATGCACCTGTTTAAATCAAACTGACTGAACGCGCACCATAGCTGTGCAGACCATCAGGCAACAAAAGCTACAGCATTTTTGCCGGATTGTTTGACGCGATACATAGCCTCATCAGCGGCCTTTAACAAGGCATCTATGTTTTCACCATCTTCCGGATAGCGGGCAATTCCAATGCTGGCGCCTATCTGACAAGGGCAGTTATCGATCAGTATTTTTTCGGAAAGCGCTGCTATGATTTTATCGCCAACGGTTTGCAAATGCTGATTCTGCGCCACATCACTCAGCAACACCACAAACTCATCTCCGCCAATTCGAAATACCGTATCCGATGCGCGTAAGCGCTGATTTATCCGCTGCGCGACTTCAACCAGCAACGCATCACCGACATGATGCCCGCAAATATCATTCACTGATTTAAAATTATCCAGATCAATAAACATCATGGCCAACGAGCTGCTTTTACGCTGTGCCTGCAAAATGGCCTGCTCTGCCATTAAACTGAACTGTGCCCGATTAGCCAGTCCGGTCAGACTATCTTTATGGGCCATCTCAGTCAGCGCCAGTTCCAGTTGTTTACGTTCGGTGATGTCACGAATATCCGCACTTAGCTCAATCGTACGGCCATCTTCGCTACGATTAAGCTGCAACAGCATTTCGGCATCAATTAACGCATTATCAGCCCGAATCAGTTGCACTTCACAGCGGTTATAAGGCAAGGGGCGAAACTTTTTGGCAAGCAGTAGCAAATGTGAAATACGCGAGGCCGATTCCTGACTAAATAACCGGTGATAAGGATGGCCCAGATAATAACTTTCATCGCGTTGTAAAAGTAACTTCACCGACGCACTGATAAAGGTAATACGGCTGGTCGCGGAGTTAATGCCGATAACAATATCTGAGCTTTTTTCCATCAATTTGCTGAAATACTGTTCCCGGCGTATCAAGCGGTTAATGGCCATGGCAAATGACAGCAGAATCAGGATAACAATAATGGTCTGCAGACCTCGCAGCAGATAAGTCTGGCGTTTGGCAGCCGTTTCCAGCTGGTTGGTCAGTTTATTCATTAACGCCAGCAATTGCAGATTATCCGCCACCATCGCATTAACCAGTTCCTCCAACGCTGATTCGCTGAGCTGCATTTGTTGAATCGAACGATACAGTGGTTCCCACAATGCCAGTGATTGCATCAGCGTTTTTTGAATAACGGTTTCGTTGAATTGTTTGACCCGAATCGGCCGGCTGTCAGCGCTAAGCGTTTCACCACCATAGCGCATGGCTGTTAAGGTCTGGTCAAACAACTCCATGGCATCCATCAGCTCCTGATGTGCCGCTTGCGTATCTATTCCCTGTTTCTGCTGATAATGCATCAGTAAAAGGGACTTGGTCATTTTCTGTGACAACATGCGTTGTCTGCCGGCAATATTGATATTGATTGATGAGGCTTCAAGCTGAGCAGAAAGGCCGTAGTTCATTGCCAGCAGGGTAATATCAAAAAACGCTACTAAACCAAGTGGCAGTAAAAAAAAGCGGTATTTTTTGATGACCTCCAGCATTCCCCCCTCCCCCTGTTTTCCCCGGCTCATTAAGCCACCACTTGTTGACCGAATTAATCGTCCTGCCAATCCAGATCACAGCAGAACACGTACAGTTTGTTATGCACCACGACCGTTTGAGAGACGGTTATGCACATTCTTGAGTCAGCAACCGACAGATATGGACGGCTGACCTGCATTTCACCGGGATGCTCAATCGCGCGGAAGTGATAGTGTTTGTGGGACCAATTGGCATTATCACCAGACAGCAAAGGGGTAAAACGAGCGTCCATTTTCTGTTGATAATGTGGGGAATAAACATTACGTGCCATCTGAAAACCAACTTCGTCCAACAGATAACATCGTACGGCGCGTTTTTCCTTAAATAGAATATGGGTGCTGGTATCAAACGCATTGGTAATGGAAAACTCACTGACCGCCTGACGGAAGAGTGTCTCTATTTTTTTGAAATCCTGATTCATCTGGTGGCTGTTTTTAAAGCGCTGGCGTTGCTGTATTTTCAATAAATGATCAATGTCTTCAGCAAACTTGAGGTTTGGCGTAATACGCTGCTGTGGTTTGGCAAAATAAAAGCCCTGGATCATATCGGCATTTGCTGCGATGGCGACTAACGCTTCCCGCTCGGTTTCCACCCCCTCGATTACCACAAGACTACCCGCTTCATGGATCAGCGAGACAACACCGGTCAGAATACGCTCGACCCGGCTGGAAGTGCCGGCGCCACGAATCATGCTGCGATCTATTTTGACAATATCCGGTTCCAGCTCCCATATACGATCAAAATTGGAATGCCCGGCACCAAAATCATCAATGGCTATCAGACAGCCAAGCTGACGGAAGTGGCGAATCAGACTGCGTAAGTATTGCCGGTCATCAATTTCACTTTCCAGAATTTCGATAACCACCCGTTGTGGTGCGATACCAGTCTGTTCAAATAACGCATTCATAAAGCCGGCATCCGGCCGTTCTGACACAAGGCATTGTGAATTCAGATTTAAAAACAACCAGGCTTCACCATTCGGTTGCCGGGCAAAATTATGCATATGCAGCCGGCGGCAGAGACGATCCAGGGATAGGTTTTCCACGCCGTTTTGGGGGATAGCCAGTAACTCCAGAGGCGTTTGTGGCTGTTTTTGCGGGTCAACCGCTCTAATCAGGCCTTCATAGCCGACCGGTCGACGATGTGAGATGCTGAAAATAGGCTGAAAATGACTGCTCAACGTTAAATGGTGAAAATCAGCCGTCACATACAGACTGGTTTGTTCAGCATCATGCAACTGCTGCATAGGCATACCTTTATTCATGGATTGGAATACAACTGTGTTTAACAACATATATAGCGGCCATTTCACCGAGAAGTTTTGTTAAATATCACACCTGCCCAAATTGGGCAGGTGTGATTCACATTTGCATCCATGCCTAGGCGTTTTATAGCTTATTCAAAACGCATCAGGCGACTTTTCTGGCATGCCTTTGATGCAAAAATTTAATCACTTCAGAACGATAATGGTTGTAATCAGGGTTATCCGCCAGTGCCAGTCTTTGTCTTGGTCGGGGAAGTTTTACCTCCATAATCTCGCCTATACTGGCCGCCGGACCATTGGTCATCATCACAATTTTGTCAGATAGGAGCACGGCTTCATCGACATCATGGGTGATCATGATAACGGTGTTGTTTAATTCTGACTGAATTTCCATCAGCGAATCCTGCAAATGCGCCCGGGTTAACGCATCCAAAGCACCGAATGGCTCATCCATTAACAACACTTTTGGCTCCATCGCCAATGCCCTGGCAATACCGATACGCTGCTTCATACCACCGGAAATCTCTGCTGGCAGTTTATCCCTGGCATGCGTCATATGCACCAGTTCCAGATTATGCGAGGTCCAGTCACGAATCTGCTGACGGTTACGGGTTTTGCCAAACACTGATTTCACCGCCAGTTCGACATTCTGATAACAGGTCAGCCAGGGAAACAAGGCATGATTCTGGAACACAATGGCCCGATCTGGTCCAGGTTCATTGACTTCCCTGCCTTGCAGAATCACCCCCCCCTCTGTCGCCTGATACAAACCACCGACAATATTCATCACCGTGGATTTACCGCAGCCGGAATGGCCAATTATACTGACAAACTCACCTTTGTTGATTTGGATATTCACATTGTCCAACGCGCGAAACGGTCCATTAGCCGTTGGAAAATCAATGCTGACATGATCGATATTTAAATAACTAGCCATTTTCATATTCTCCTATCGAATATTCGCGGTTTTGTCGTATGAGAAAAATTTCTGCAGTGTGAGCATAATGCGATCCAATACAAAACCAATCAGACCGATTGCCAGCACCGCCACCATAATCC
>NZ_DCSO01000053.1:29764-31053 GCF_002325665.1 Methylophaga sp. UBA1464 | reverse complement strand
CAGGCCCGGATTCTGTGCCAGCATTTCTGCAGCAATCAGTACCATCCAGCCAATACCCAGAGAAATTCTCAAACCGGTAAAAATCATCGGAATAGAGGAAGGAATAACGATCTTCCATACCGTGGTGAAATAGCCTAGTCGTAACACCTTGCCAACATTCAATAAGTCACGATCAATAGATGACACACCGACTGCAGTGTTAATCAACGTTGGCCACAAAGAACACAACATGACGGTGATCGCCGAGGTAATAAAGGATTTGGAAAACATCGGATCGGCAGAAATATACACCGCACTGACCACCATGGTCACAATGGGCAACCAGGCTAACGGTGATACAGGTTTAAAAATCTGAATCAGCGGATTGATGGCGTTGTAAAGATTCTGACTCAGGCCACTGACAATCCCTATTGGTATGGCAATCAGACTGGCTAATAGAAAGCCAACAAATACGGTAAACAGACTGGTCCAGATTTGATCGACAAAAGTGGGTCTTCCCGTAAAGTCCCGAACCCGAATCTCAGCTTCCGGGTTTTTGGCCAGCTTTTCCGCATTGCGTTCTGCCTGACGCTGATAAAAGTCGCTGGCCCGTTGACGTTCGGCCTGATGCTCCTGATTAAGCACCTTAACCTGTTCCCAAACCTGAACCGGCCCCGGTAATTGTCCGAGACTGGTATCCACTTTAGCCGCGCCTACATGCCAGAACATTAAAAAAGCCAACATGGCCAGTAACGGTAAACCAATCATTTTGACCAGCTGTTGAAACTGGAACCCGGCCGGTTCCCCACCGGCGATTTTCGCCAGTGGTACGAACCAGTTCAGCCCCGTCATTTCCAGAAAATATATAAATTTATCTTTCATAGAGTTCATCTTTGTCCGTGTTATGAAAAGCAGGCGATTAATCCGCCTGCTCCTCTCCTTTCAGGCCAATAGCAAATTTTTCCAGGTAAGCATTAGGTGCTGTCCCGTCATATTCAATGCCATCAATAAACTCATTCTGTGCCGGCTTAAAACCGGTTTCAGTCGAAAAATCAGGAAAATCGGCTGCACTTAACTTGCCCTCTTCAATCAGTTCCATTGCGGCAATCTGATAAATGTCCGGGCGATATACCTTCTTGGCCATATCGGTGTACCAGCTATCCGGTTTGGCCTCATGAATCTGTCCCCAACGGCGCATCTGTGTCAGATACCAGATAGCATCACTGTAGTATGGGTAGGTCGCGTTGTGACGGAAAAACACGTTGAAATCCGGAATATCGCGTTTATCGCCTTTTTCATACTCAAAGGTA
>NZ_DCSO01000053.1:23532-29696 GCF_002325665.1 Methylophaga sp. UBA1464 | reverse complement strand
ATCAATCACATCATAATCGGCACCGACGTAATAGCTCTGGGACAAAATCTCCACCGCTTCAGGACGATTGGCATTGTTCTCGGCATCCAGCCAATGTGCAGCACGAATCAACGCTTTGACCATGGCGATATGGGTATTGGGATGTTTATCAGCCCATTGCTGGCTAACACCAAAAACTTTTTCCGGATTATTTTTCCATATTTCATAATCGGTAATGACGGGTACGCCAATCCCCATAAATACAGCTTGCTGATTCCAGGGCTCACCCACACAGTAACCATCAATGGTGCCAGCTTCCATGGTCGAGGGCATTTGCGGTGGAGGTGTGACAGATAACAAAGCCTCTGCCTGGAGTTGACCGCTGCTGTCACCTTTATGCGGGGCATAATAACCGGGATGGATACCACCAGCCGCCAGCCAGTAACGTAATTCATAGTTATGGGTCGATACGGGGAACACCATGCCCATATTGAATGATTTACCTTGTTGCCTGAATGATTCAATGACCGGCTTCAATGCCTCAGCAGTGATTGGATGCTGTGGATTCCCATCTTCCTGCATGGGAATATGGGGTTTCATCTGCTCCCAAACCTTATTGGAAACGGTAATGGCATTCCCATTCAGATCCATACTGAATGCCGTAATAATGTCAGCCTGGGTGCCATAGCCTATTGTCGCGCCAAGGGGCTGGCCGGCCAGCATGTGTGCACCATCAAGTGCACCATTGATCACACCGTCCAGCAATACTTTCCAATTCGCCTGAGCTTCCAGGGTGACGTACAGACCTTCATCTTCAAAAAAACCTTTTTCCTGAGCAATCGCCAATGGCGCCATATCGGTGAGTTTGATAAAGCCCAGACGAAGGTCTTCTTTTTCCAGTTCTCCGGGGGCGGCAACTAATGCAGAGGAAAAACTGATAGCAGTAGTTATCGCAACGGCAGACAGCCATCGACGCATAGGTTTTGAATTCTTATGGGGTAAAGACATAGTTAGCTCCAACTTAAAACTGTTTAGTTCAGACATCTGTTAATAAGATGATGCGAAATAAACAAGTCATGGGACAGAAAACGGCGGCGTTGCCCGGATACCAGAAAAAATCCATTCCGGTTACAGTTTTCAATCCAGCATTGGATTGTCTTGAGTCCACATTGCAGTTAATATGCCAACTACATACCTATTTAGAAAATCATATATTTCAGTTAGTTACAATAGATCCCTATATAGCTCATTGCTGCAACTTGCGTCGATTTGGGGCTAATTAAAATGTCTGGCACCCAGATGGTGCAACACCAGACAAATTTATTGATTTGCTTCAGGTTTGGGGATGAGTTTCCAGCAGGTTTGCTGTGGCCAGCACCTGTTTTGCCAGCATAGCCAGACGCATGTTCTGGTTCATCGCTGTAGTGCGTAACAGACGATAAGCCTCATCCTCACTGCACTGACGCTGCTGCATCAACACACCCTTGGCTCGATCAATAATCTTGCGTTCCGCCAGTTTGGTTTCCAGTGATTGCACTTGTTCACGCATCGTTTGTTGTTGCAAAAAACGATTGCGTGCCGTGCTGAGTAATGGCAGCACCCGATGCGGTTGCAAACCATCAACCACATACGCACTGACTCCAAGCTGAATGGCTTGTTTTTCGACCTGTGCATCATAGGTATCCGTAAAGATCACCACCGGCATGGGTTGCTGCCTGAGCAACATATCAACCAGCGCCATCATGTCACTGTCGCAGTTTCGCACTGCCAGAATGAACATGCCGGTGAATTCGAGTTGTTTCATCGCAAGTTTAGGAAGAGAAGCCGACTGGTTGGTCACCTCGAACATGGTGCCGTTCAATTGTTCGACTAATTGCTGTGCAATATCTGACCGATCGCACACCAATGTGGAATTAAAACTTTGTGTTGTGATGTCAGTTGAGTTTCGCATGATTATCCGCAGCATAATTAATGATAAGAGAAAACACATTGAGTACCGTTTCAATGGCACGGGTAGCCGTTTTAAAAAAATCATCGGCTGATAACGTAATGGCGCCTTCCATCAGCACTTGTTGATCTATCGTCTGTAATAACAGAGCAGTATCACGCTCAATTTTGTCGCTTTGGCCCGCAAGTATCTTTAACAAATCCTTATTCCGAATCCCACCCATTTCTCTAAGCAGTTCAGCAATTCTGCCGTTGGCAGTTAAACGTTGAAAAGACAACATCATGGTCTCAGCACCACCGCCCTGCCCACGGGCACACAAGGTTGATCCCACAGCACGGATTTGTCCCAGGGTTTCAGCCGCACGCAGTGTATCTAGGCAGAGTTCGGACAAACGGGTGATGTTATCTAGCATGAAGTGATGCAGATTGTATAAACGACTGAGATCATCAAACAACGACAATTGCCCGTCAATCATGGCATTGTGCTGACGAATAACCTGATGTGAAGTGAGTCTGCGTTCCTGGATTTGCTTTTTAAGACGCGGCCAGTGATCGACAAACGACAGCCATTGCGGCAGTGTTTGCATATCGGTGTTTTCGCTGGCCTGAATAAATTGATCAATTTCTGTTTGCAGGAAAACCAGCTTGCCTGCGAGGGAGGCATTACCAGCACAAACCGCACTGCTGGTTCCGCGATGTTGCTGACTGAGGTCAATTAACTGCTTGAGACGAACCAATTGTGAAATGGCATGTTTTACACGCCGTTGATCACGAACACTTACCGTCCATTGTTTGGTAGCGGCGAAGCATGCCGCTACCGTTAATGCACCTGCTATGGTGGGGTTGACTATCATAGTCTGACTCTCAACTAATCTTTATTCCATTATTCCCAGCTGAAAAGATAACCAGCCATTAGGCCCAGTGGAGAAATCAACACCAAGAAAAGCAGTTTGAAAAACTCTTTCATCAAATAGAAAAAATCAACTAGGTATCCCATGGTTGTAGCCTCCTTCTTTGTGTGGCAACACAAGGGACATTGCATAAGCTGTGCCAGAGGAAAACACTATATTTTTCAATATATTAAGAATCACCCAAGTCACACCATGCATTAAAATGGGTTGCAATAAACAACGAGTTGCTTATTTTTGGTGCGAAAACCCTGGGTCTGCTGATCTTTCAGATCCACCTCTGCCGTAGGCTATTTTTTTGTCGAACAAGGCGAAAAAATCGTCTCGGTCCTACGGGGTATGGCTGAAAATACAACACTTATGCCCCCCGGATGAACGGCATTGCTCCTGCCTTGACTGGTGCATTTTCAGTCCTAACAGAGACTGATCTGAAAGAACAACAGCCCCTGGAATAAAGGCAAAAAAAAAAGCCAGCCCTGATCAGGGCTGGCCTGGCCAACAATCAGCCGAGGAGATATCAGAATTTAACTTGTCCGTAGACCCAGAATTTTTCCGTATCCACCAGCGATGGAAACTCTTTATCTGCTTTGTAATCAGCGTATTTCACACCCACGGTGTAATGCTGATTAAAGGTTTTTTCAAGCAGGATATCCAGCTCATTTCCGGCATCCAGACTATCCTGATCAGTCTCAAAGTCGTGATATGAAACAATCAGTTTAGCGCCGAAAAATACATTGCCAACCACGGTCAGATAGGTATCTTTGAGTCCCTGTGCCGGTGTAGTCAGGAATTGATCTGCCCAGCCCTGAAACGCATGATTGGTGCCCAGCGGCGTTTTAAAACTGTCTGTACCATCACCTTCCTGAACTTCATAAGACAGTTTGGCCATCCAGCCTTTATGTTTGGCACCGAGTTCTGCCAGATAATAATCCTGATCATCCATCGTCCCGCTTTTATAGTCGCTCTGACGTGCATATTCAGCGGTATAAATCAGATTCCAGGCATCATTTATCGCAGGGGCACCACTGAATCGCACACCAAGCGTTTTAGAAGATGTGGCCTCAGCATCTTCATACTCCAACAAATAACCATAACCTTCGAGCTTGCCAAATGGTAGACCACTGTACTGGGCATTAAACAGATGTGCTTTCACATCAATCACACCATTTTTAATGATGCCAAAATCACGATCATCACCAAAAATGGTATTGATTTTATTTACAAAAGCATAGCTCAGCTGGGTATCAGGTAATGACTTGTTCTGGATGGAAAATGCATCAAACGTCTGATGATTCTGCCGCCATAGCACATTACCGATATAACGATGAAATGGTGCATCACGATAAGTGATTTGCTGCCGACCAAATTTTGCCAAGGTATCAAAGCCCTGATAACTCAGATAAGCCTGGTTTACTTCAGTACCATCCGGATCAGCGACCACCGAATAGTCGGTTTCACCATTGGTCGTACTGTTGTAGTTATCGCCACCTAAATCGGTCACATTCTCAAATTCAATAAAAGCTCCGAAACCGTTTAAACGACCGGTTTCATAACCCAACGTTGAACGCACGGTAAATGCATCGGCATCTTTCAGGTCATTATCCTGTTTGACTGACTCATAACGGGCACGGGCGGAGAAACTGACTTTACCGCCGGTCAGTGCTTCCAAAAAACTGTCTTTCTCTGCAGAAACTGCTGTGATTGGTAATGTGCCAATCAAGCTCGCCATCAACGTCGTTGCAGTATATGTAGGTAATTTTGACATGATCTTTCCTTAACTTACGGGTCGCGGAACCTTGGTTCGGCAACCGAAATATCAAAAAATAAAGATTGATTTGCCACGTCGTTGTGGCTGCATACGCGCAGGGCGGTTCAGAGTGGAAAGCATCATCGTAAATGCAGACCGCTCGTCAATTTTTTCAGGCAGAAACAAGTCTCTGCCAACAACCGTCAGGAGTTTGCTAACAGCTGTTTTAATTCGGGAATGCAGGATCCACAGTTGGTTCCTGCTTTGAGACAACGGCCGATATCTTCCACAGATTTGGCCTCACCTTGACGGATTGTGTCTTTAATTGTGGTTTCACCTACACCAAAACAGGCACAGACCATTTTTCCCTTATCCTGTTGTCCAGGTCCCGGACGTCCCGCCAGCAGACTTTGCCGGGCAGCTCCATCCAGGGTTTCTTCAGTAAATAATTGTGACAACCAGCCGCGCTCCGGCAGATGATGGTCCGCCGCCAGAAACATCACCGTTTGTAACTGATTATCGAGAATATTGGCGGCACGATAGCGCCCCGCTCGCTGATCACTGAATTCCAGCCATTCACCTTGTTGCTCGGTAAGATTCTGAATCCACTCAAGTGGCTGTTCCACCCAATTTTCACCGGCCAGTTCATAACGCCAGAACTGCTGGCCTTTGACCTTCACCCAATAGGCTGTTTCAGTGAGACTCAAGGGTTGGCGAGACAAAATAAAACCATGCCAGCGTGGTAAAAAGGGTCGTACATTCACCGGGGTATGTTTAGATTCGGGCTGACCGGAAATCGGATCGGTAATCGGTGCAACCAGGGTATCGACACGCGCTTGTGAAGCAAATTGTCCATTCCAGTGAATCGGCACAAAAATACTGCCCGGCCGTTGTTCCTGAGTTAAATTGACCCGTCCGGTCAAACGTCCCCATTTGCTCTCGACTTGTGCCAATGCCTTGTTCTGGATCTGCCAATGCCCGGCATCTACCGGATGCATGTCAATCATCGGCTCACTGATATGGGCATTGAGTCTGGGTGCCCGACCGGTGCGGGTCATGGTATGCCATTGGTCCCGAATGCGACCGGTATTAAGCACTAACGGATACACATCATCCACTTCGTTTTGTGGGTAATGTGGCTCCACCGCAATCATTCTGGCTTTGCCGGACGCTGTATAAAAATGATTGTCGGTAAACATCCGGGCGGTGCCTTGCGGGGCATTATCGGTCACCGGCCATTGAATAGGTTGCAGGGCGGCATATTCCTGTTCGGTGATATTGGCCAGCGCGCTGATATCAAAATCCCGCTGCCCCGCATTTTCAAAGGCCGATAACCTTGCATGTTCACGAAACACGTCTACCGCCGTTTCAAACTGGAATTGCTCGGCAAAGCCCAGTCGTTTACCGACTTCTTTAAGCATCCACCAATCGGCTTTGGCTTCTCCGGGAGCCGGTAAAAAAGCCCGCTGATGACTGATACGGCGTTCTGAATTGGTGACCGTGCCATCTTTTTCACCCCAGCCCAAAGCGGGTAACAACACATCGGCAAATTCGGTACAGTCGGTTTGTTTTTCAATTTCGGA
>NZ_DCSO01000053.1:19290-23367 GCF_002325665.1 Methylophaga sp. UBA1464 | reverse complement strand
GGAGACAATAACCAATTCGCATTGTGTTAATGCTCTTTTGATCTGATCGGCATCCGGTATGCTCACCACCGGATTGGTTGCTACGATCCAGACAGCCTTGATGTCGCCACGCTCGATCGCCTGAAACATCTCAATGGTTTTATGACCGGCGGTTTTGGTGAGCCTATCGGTGTTCCAGAAACGTGACAAGCGTTCATGATGTTCCGGCTTGTCGATTTCCATATGGGCTGCCAGCTGATTACTCAGTCCGCCGACTTCCCGTCCGCCCATCGCATTGGGTTGTCCGGTGATGGAAAACGGCCCCATACCGACTTTACCAATACGGCCAGTGGCCAGATGACAGTTAATAATGGCATTACATTTATCTGTACCACTGGTCGATTGATTAACGCCTTGCGAGAATAATGTGATGGTTTTTTCGGTCGAGGCAAACAATTGATAAAACTTCGCCACATCTTCTTCTGACAGTTCTGTCTGGCGTGCTACCTGAGGGATGTTCGCCGCTGTTTTGCTGGCCGAGTCTAATGATGAGGCGAAGCCTTCCACATGTTGTTCAAGATAATGCCAGTCCACGCAGTCATGCTGTTTCAGATAATTCAACAATCCGTTAAACAGAAATGCATCAGCACCAGGACGTAATGGCAGATGCAGATCGGCGATATCGCAGGTGGCAGTTTTGCGTGGATCAATCACCACCACTTTCATATTGGGTCGATTCTGTTTGGCCTGAGTAATTCGCTGAAACAATACCGGATGACACCATGCGGTATTCGAACCAACAATCACCAGCAGATCAGTCTGCTCAAGATCTTCATAACTGCATGGCACGGTATCACTGCCAAAGGCCCGTTTATGGGCGGCTACTGCCGAGGACATACACAAACGTGAATTGGTCTCGATATTGCCGCTGCCAATAAAGCCTTTCATCAGCTTGTTGGCCATATAGTAATCTTCGGTGAGGATTTGCCCCGACACATAAAATGCGACCGAATCCGGGCCATGTTCATCAATGATGTTTTTCAACTTGTCACTGACATGATCCAGCACGGTATCCCAGTCGACCCGCTTGCCGTTTATCTGAGGATATAACAGACGGTTATCCAGCCCGACGGTTTCACCCAAAGCAGAACCTTTGGAACACAAACGCCCTAAATTCGCCGGATGTGCCGGATCGCCTTTTATGGCAACTACACCGTCAGCTTGTGGTGCAGCCAATACGCCGCAGCCGACGCCGCAATAGGGACAAGTTGTTTGTGTTGCGTGTTGTGCCAACAGTCAATCCTCAGAGTGAGATGTAAATCAGGCCGTCTTCGACTTTGGTTTCAAATGCACGGGTACAGCCTTCATCCGGGCCAGTAGCTTCCCCACTGCTTAAATCAATAACCCAATTATGTAATGGGCAGGCGACCCGTTTGTCGTAAACAATCCCTTGCGATAAGGGGCCTTTTTTGTGCGGGCACTGATCAAACAGGGCAAACACCTCATCTGAGCTGGTCCGAAAAATGGCCACATCCCCATCCGGTGTGGTCATCACGCGTGAGCCCTTTTTCGGTACGCTCTCTACCGGTCCTACTTCAGTCCAATTTTGCATCTGTTCAACCTACTTGCTTGATGGGAATATAATTTTCACGCTGTTTGGCCGCATGTTCTGCCCATGGATCATCCTGTGACTTTTCCTGTGACTCATAAAAACGCTGTGCCAATATTTTGCGGTTATCGTGATCGTCAACCACTTTAGCCTGTACGCTTTTCAGACCGACACGCTCAATCCATGGCGCGGTACGTTCCAGATAGTGAGCATCTTCACGGTAAAGCTGCATAAAGGCCGCGCAGTATTCCATCGCTTCCTCTTCAGTAGCGACTTTGCACAGGAAATCGGTCGCACGAACCTTTATCCCACCGTTACCGCCGACATGCAGTTCATAACCTGAGTCCACACAGACAATACCAAAATCTTTGATGGTGGCTTCAGCACAATTACGCGGACAACCCGATACAGCAATCTTGAACTTATGCGGTGTCCATGAACCCCAAGTCATTTTTTCGACCTTGATGCCCAGTCCGGTTGAATCCTGTGTACCGAAACGACACCATTCTGAACCGACACAGGTTTTAACAGTACGTAATGATTTACCGTAGGCATGGCCCGAGACAAAACCGGCTTCACTCAGATCCGCCCACATTTTCGGCAGATCGTCTTTTTTCACACCGAGTAAATCAATACGCTGACCACCCGTAATTTTGACGGTGGGCACTTTATATTTATCGGAGATATCGGCGATGGCACGTAATTCATTGGCATTAGTTACCCCGCCCCAAATTCTGGGTACCACCGAATAAGTGCCGTCTTTCTGAATGTTGGCGTGAACCCGTTCATTGATAAAACGTGATTGCGGATCGTCCTGATAATCCGGCCAAGTGCTGAGAAGATAATAGTTCAACGCCGGACGGCAAGAGTGACAGCCATCGGCAGTTTTCCATTCCAGCGCGGTCATCAGATCCGAAATGGTTTTTAATTCCTGTTCTTTAATGGCGTTTTTCACTTCACCATGACTCATGCTGGTACAACCACACATAGCTTTTTTGCTCGGTGTGTCATTGAAGTCACTGCCAAGGGTTGAGGCAAGCAATTGTTCGACCAGACCGGTACAGGAACCACACGATGCCGAAGCTTTGGTGTGCGCTTTCACTTCATCCAGAGTAAACAGGCTGTGTTTGCTGATGGCTTTGACGATATCGCCTTTACAAACACCGTTACAGCCACAGATTTCGGCATCATCGGGCAGGCCATCGACAGAGTTTGTCGCACCATGACCGGAATCACCAATATGATGCTGACCAAACAGCATGTTTTCCCGAATGCTGGACACATCGGTGCCATCACGCATTAACTGGAAGTACCAGGCACCATCAACCGTATCACCATATAAAACGGCACCAATCAGTTTGTCATCCTGAATGACCAGCTTTTTATAGACATGGCGGGCAGCATCTTTGAATACCAGGTCTTCAGTGCTTTCATCTCCAATAAAGTTACCTGCAGAAAACAGATCAATGCCGGTGACTTTGAGTTTGGTCGACGTAATGGAGCTGACATAACGGGCAATACCCATTTGAGCCAGATGATTGGCACAGACTTTTGCCTGTTCAAACAACGGTGCTACCAGGCCAAATGTCGCACCACGATGTTGCACGCATTCGCCGACAGCATAGACTTTAGGATCGAAGGTTTGCATGGTGTCATCGACCACAATACCTCGTTCGCAATGGATGCCGGCAGACTGGGCTAATTCTATGTTCGGACGGATACCAACAGCCATAACGACCAGATCGGTATCGATTTCTGTGCCATTTTTAAAGACGACTTTTTCAACCCGTTTTTTACCTTCAATCGCGGCTGTTTCGTGCGACATCAGGAAGTTAAGCCCTTTGGCCTGCAATTCATTTAACATCAAATCTGATGCCGGTTTATCCAACTGCTGATTCATTAATACATCTGCGATATGTACCACGGTGACTTCCATGCCTTGAATCATCAAACCATTCGCCGCTTCCAGCCCCAACAGACCGCCGCCGATAACCACGGCTTTTTTATAAGATTTGGCCGTCTCCAGCATGTTATCAACGTCAGCGATATCGCGGAAACTGATAACCCCGGGAAGATCACGGCCTGGCAATGGCAGCATGAAAGGACGAGAACCGGTCGCCATCAACAGACGATCGTATTCAAATACTTCGCCTTCTGCGGTTTCCACTTGGCGTTTGACACGGTTGATATGGGTAATTTTTTTACCGGCATGCAAGGTGATGCCATTATCAACATACCACTGACGGTCATTAATCATGATTTGGTCAATCGTTTTATCGCCCGCCAGCACAGGTGACAACATGATGCGATTGTAGTTACCGTAAGGCTCATCACCAAAAACAGTGATATCGTATTTTTCAGGCGCTAACTTCAGTAATTCTTCCAGTGTACGAACACCGGCCATACCATTACCTATCAGCACTAACTTTTCTTTCATGGATCGCTCCTGCATTTCGATTAATCATGCTTGAGCAAGCACTGTGCCAACA
>NZ_DCSO01000053.1:15750-19175 GCF_002325665.1 Methylophaga sp. UBA1464 | reverse complement strand
ACTTTGTGGTGCAAAACGGTGCACTACGCACAAAGATGGTGAATTAGAGATCGCTTAATAAACGGTAATACGATTACGACCTTTATTTTTTGATTCGTACATAGCGTGATCACAGCGCTCAATCAGATTATCCATGCTTTCACCCAATTGATACTCGGCCACGCCGGCACTGATGGTCACACTCACAGTTTCATCCTTAATCCGAATCTGATGTTCACTGACAGCTTCACGTATTGTTTCGGCCACTCTTGCAGCATGTTGCTGATCACAGTTTTCCAGCAACAATAAAAACTCTTCTCCCCCCCAGCGACATAAAGTATCAACATCACGTACTTTCTGTTTTATCAGTCGACTGACCGACTTGAGCACCTGATCACCAAACTGGTGACCGTATTTATCGTTTACCATCTTAAAATGATCGATGTCGAGCACAATCATGGATAAAGACCAGTCCTTACGCAGTGCGGTTTTTTGTGCTTTATTGAATACCCAGTCAAATACCTGTCTGCTGGTGGCTCCGGTTAATTTATCTTTGGTGGCCATCATCTCCAGACGGCGCTGATAACCGCGTAAAGTAAAATGGGCAACCAGCAACACGCAGATGCTGATTGCCAGGGACACAGCAATATTGATCCATAAAGCGGTTTCAATGCGATCGGCCGCCGGGTCATTGATTTGTTCAACAATCAAGAACCAGTCAAACTCGGGTACCAGACGGCTGTTTAAATAAATAGTGTTACCGTTTTTGGCTGCATAAGTTACAGAAGCACTGGGATTACTGAGGATCTGCAGAAATAACTTATCTAAACCGTCTTTATTTTGCAGGTAGATATCATTCTGAAACTGACTGCTACGCAAGGTGATTTCGCCTTGACGATCAACAAAATAGATTTCCCGGCCATAGCGTCGCTGATAGTTTTCAATTAACTCTGCCACCGATTCCATTGACAGGCCGACCCCAGTGACACCGACTAACTCACCTTGTTGATTCATCACGCGATAGTTGACAAAAATACTCATGCGATTGGGTTCTGCAGTATCCCAGTCGATATTGATATCGTAATCGGTATTGATCTGACGGGTTTTAAAAAACCAGCTGTCAGCCGGGTCAGTCTCATCAACCTGCTTAATAATGCCCTTTGGATGGTAATAGTTACGGGTTTTTTCTGAGACAAAAAACGCGGTAATCGTATTGTATTTACGCTGAATCTGCGCCAGATAATCTGAAAGTTGCTGGGGATCCTGTTCACCGGTCTCGGCCCAGTTAATCAGAAAAGTATCATTCGCCATCAGTGAAGAAATTAATAATGGCTGTAACAGATCACGCTGGATTTCAGAATAGATGTTATCACTGGTCAGCGGCAGCATCTGCTTTTGCAGCTGATCACTGGTGGAATCGCGGGCAACGAAATAGCCAATCAGACTCGTTGCCATAAACCCCAGCAAAACCAGTGAACTGATTGTCAGCGTGAAAAGTCGTTTCCGATTCTGCATTCCTGGCGGCTCGTTATAAAACAAAGTTTTCAATCATAGAGAATCTGCAAACATAATCCTAGGGCTTATTTATCTTTCGTATCCACCACTGCTGGCGGCTATTTTTCCGTCTTACAAGGTGGAGATGAAAGATCAACAAGTTCTAATGGTTTGTTGCATATTGAGATTTTGAAGCCGTTATCTCACCAGGTTGAAAAGCGCTCATAATCGATTGAATATATTCATAGATGTCTTGGTAACGTGATCTGAGTGAATGCAGGTTTTGCAGGCCACTTTGTTTTTTCCCAGCCTGGTAGAGTTTGAGAGTCATGGTTAACAGATGATGAAAGCTTCTGTATTTTTCTTTCAGAATTTGCAGGCTTTCCATATCAATTAATTGGAGGTTTTCAGTTCGGTCCAACCAAACACCACAGTGAGATTGTTTGATCGAGATAATTGGACATAAGTTCACATCATCCAGCTCCGCTTCAAAACGAAGCTCGACACTTTCCAGACTCAATTGTAAATACAGACAAAACAAGTTTAATTGTGTCCATTTAATATGTTGCCGACTATCGCGGTAACTGAGCCAATCCTCAGGCAATGTAAATTGCTGCTGCCAGTCAGCAATGTGTGCAGCCGGCATCGGTTTCGCAATCACATAGCCCTGAGCAAGCTCGCACCCCATGGACAATAATATCTGCCCATGTCGCACTGATTCGACGCCTTCGGCGATAACTTCCAAATCAAAAGATCTGGCCAAAGCAATCACGCCTTCCACAATTTTACAATCATCGACATCGGCCAGCATATTGCGGACAAACGTCTGATCAATTTTCACAGCGGATACTGGTAGCGTACGGATATGGCTAAGGGAAGAGTAACCTGTACCAAAATCATCCAGCACCGTTTTGATATTGAATTCTTCACGGCAATGGCGGACCACATCAACAATCAGGCTGAGATCATCCAATGCATGACTTTCCAGAATTTCAAACTGGAAGTACTGTAAATCCACTGTTGGAAACTCAGCAATGATCTCATTAAGTCTTTGTAAAAATCCATTACTCCCCAGATGATAAGCTGACAGATTGATACTGATATGCCATGGTTTTGACTGGGCCTGCCATTGCTGTAAATAGTGTAAAGCCTGCCGAATGACCCATTCTCCTAACTGTATTTCCAGTGAGGTGCCATTGATTAATGGCAAAAAATCTTGTGGGAACATTAGTCCGTTATCCGGATGTTGCCAGCGAATTAATGCTTCAAAGCCAATCACTTCACCGCTACACATATTGATTTTCGGCTGCAGGAATAATTGAAATTCGTTCTCAGTCAATGCACGCCGGATAGCATATAACTGTTCGTTTTTTTCATCCCGCCAGGCTTCATTACCTGTTTCGTACATACGGAAAGTTTTCTTACCATCCAGCTTGGCTTTATAGAGGGTTTGATCAGCATGCTCTATCAAGGTCTGCATGGAGCCCTGATCAAACGGATAAACGGTATAGCCAATCGAGGCACTGATGCGGATGGTTTTATTTTCAATTTGATATGGCCGGCTCAACTCGTCGGTTAACCGGTGCAGTAATTGCTCACAATCCTGGCGATTTTTAATTTCGCCAAGCAGCATGACAAATTCATCCCCACCATAACGGGATACCGTATCATCCTGCCGTAGCATTGTCCTGATACGTTGTGCGACTTCAATCAATAATTCATCACCGGCGTTATGACCGAGTTCATCATTTACCGGTTTGAAATTATCAAGATCCAGGAAACATACGGCCAATAGAGTCTGCGTTCGGTTGCTGTGGGCGATGGCCTGTTCAAACCGATCTGCCAGCAGATTGCGATTAGGTAAAGCTGTCAACGCATCGTAATGTGCCAAACGTTCCAACTCGGCCTGATGCTGCTTGAGCATGGTAATGTCAGAAACCAGTCCAAGATGG
>NZ_DCSO01000053.1:14172-15672 GCF_002325665.1 Methylophaga sp. UBA1464 | reverse complement strand
GTCCAAGATGGAACAATTCACCGCTAAGCGGATCGATGCTGCGATGAATTGTCAGTATCTCGGCATAAAACGACCCATCTTTTTTTCGATTCCATACCTCTCCGCGCCAGAAACCGTTTTCAGACAGGCTTTGCCACATTTCACTGTAAAAGGCTTTAGATTGTTTACCCGAGCTAAGCAGATTGGGTTGCTGACCAATGAGCTCGTCCTTGCTGTAACCGGTTATTTCGCATAGGGTATCGTTTACATCCACGATAATATTATCGGCATTGGTGATAATAATGCCTTCATGCACCCGATCAAACAGCAGTTCCAATAGCGAGTGTCTTTGATGTTTAAGTAAGGCGCTCACAAATAAAATCCTTATACTAAAACCATATATTTATTAGGGTTTTTAGCATAGCTTTTATCGCTTAAGCAAATTTTTGAAACGAATCACTGATAGCCATAAAAAAAGCCAGTCACATGATGACCGGCTCTTTTCTTCTGAGAAATACAACTTAATTTATTCAGCCATATTCCAGATATGTGAAACGACTTCCCATTCGCCCTGATCACTTTGCTGCAGGACAGTCATTAAAACACCATTAAATGTCATAGTTTCGCCCTCTTCACCTTCGACATCGGCAGACCAGTTAGCTAATTGACTAACCTGACCTGCTGAAGAATAAGTGGCAATGGTCGTAATCTTATGGTTGTGCAAGCCATTGTCAAAAAATCCCTGAAACAATGCGGCGATTTCCTGCTGCCCGTTTAGTACATTGCCGTCACCAGGGGATAATGTGGCTTGTGAAGCATAGAGATCAACTAACGCGTCAATATCGCTATCATTAAAAGCAGCATTCCACTGCTCATTCGCAGAATTAACAACTTCCTGCGCATCATAATCAGCTGTTGGATTACTGCACGCACTTACCGTCAGGATAAGCAGGCTCAGTGGTAATAAACGATTTAATATTTTCATGGTTACTCCTTTGTGGATTATTTATTCAAGATAGGATCATCTTCAAAAACATGCCGTCGTTGATATATCTTTTCCAATAACGACATCAGGTTAAGCGCTTCAGTTTCGGTCAGCGCCTGCATTAATAAATTGACTCGTTGATAATACCCCGGCATCACTTCATCAAGTTTAGCCTGGCCCTTAGCTGTCAAACGTATCAAAATCTGACGTCTGTCCCGCCGGCCATGCACCCGGCTGATTAATTTCTCGCGTAACAGACCATCCAACAAACCCGTCATCGTAGCGCGCGACACACCGGCTTTTTCAGCAAGCAAGGATGGTGTTGAACTCAGATCATCCTCACGCATAAGCAATAACAAAACCCACCATCGACCCTGTAATAAGTCATATCCAGCCAGATAGCTGTTCAGTCCATGCGATAGATCTGAACCTACACGCAGCAGATTCAAAAAAGTCATCACACTTTTAATATCAGTTTGCGGGTAACGATCCGCAAACTTCTGCAATATCTCAGCGTTGGGAATATCTTTAACTGA
>NZ_DCSO01000053.1:12410-14077 GCF_002325665.1 Methylophaga sp. UBA1464 | reverse complement strand
CAAGCATATAGTTAGCTACCTAACTATGTCAAGGCTAATTCATTATTTAATTCAATGATATATTTGAGCCAGAAATTCACCCTATTGTTGACCGGGATCGCACAATTGTTTTGTAACTATCAAAAATTCTTCACTGATCGGCGTTTATTTTCTGTCATTTGCCAATGTAGTCTTTAAACGGTGTTCTATGTCCGATAGCTCCCTTTTCAGATTCTGTTCCCCGATTAACGGCAAATTATGGCTTTACACTGTAACGGTGATTATCCTCACGCTGCTGATTATTTTTAACAATTATCAACAACAGTTATCCGCTTACTCTTCGCAGGCCAATCAACAAATTGCTCAACGTAATCAATTGCTGGCTTTGATGCAGACCCAGCTGCTGGAATCCAAACTTGAAGCCATTGATCAAACCCTGAAACTGATCAGCTCGCATCCTGATTTTATAAACCATCCAGAGCCCCACACCTACCTGCTGGAGCAGTACTCCCGAAACAACCCTGAAATGCAGGCTTTATTGCATATTAATGCTGATGGTTTGTTACGGTTTCCCCAGCATCAGAGTAGCCAGCTGGATTTATCGGGGCGCGACTATTTTAAAGTACATCAGGCTTTAAAAACGGATAGTGTTTTCACCTCAAAACCCATGTTGCCCGGACGTGGACATGAAGATCCGGTTATGGTTATCAGTCGTGGTCTTTATGATTCTGATGACAAATTTCAGGGTGTGATTGCCGCAGTTATCGATATTAAAACCTTTTCACTTGCACTCAGTGGGATCAGTGTGAATGCCCAATTGTTTTCATCGATTGTGCATGAAGAAGGTGAAATAGTATTCCGTGTACCGTTCCGGGATTTTGAGGCCGGACAAACAATGGACTATGTTAAAGAACACACCGAAACAGACAACCTGCCCTTAACTGGTGAAGGCATTTACCAGCACGGCAGCAGCAATTATCAGTTTGCATACCAGACACTGCCTAAATGGCGGCTCCACGTATTTGTTGGTGAGAATCGTGCCGTAGTAGATGAGTTGATAGCTCACTACCGATTTTCGCATCTGCGTAACAGTGCTCTGACCGCTTTTTCATTAATTGTGCTGATCCTCACTTCTGCCTGGTTAATCCGGCGTCGTCTGGAAACCAACCAACAGCTTCTCGAAAGTAAAGCCGCCCTTCAACAGAGCTATCAGCGCAATCAGGCCATTATTAAAGCCATCCCTGATCTGCTGTTTACCATTGATAAAAATGGCAACATCATTGATTTTGAACAAGGTGATGGGGTGCCATTGCTGATACCGGAACAAGACTTCATCAACAAGCATATCAGCCAGACTTTACCTGACTTTCTGGCACAACGGACATTACTGGCGCTGCAAAAAACCCTGGGCACCGGGGAAGGTGATTATTACGAATATGAGCTGAATATATCGGGCCAGCAACATTTTTTCATGGCGCGAACATCCCCGATCAATCAGGACAGAATGCTGGTCGTGGTCATTGATATTACCGAGCGTAAAAAATCCGAAAATGCGCTGCAATGGCAAGCCACGCATGACAGTCTGACGCAATTACCCAATCGGGTATTGTTTTATGATCGTCTGAATCAAGCCATTGTTGAGTCTGCAAGGTATAAGCAATCATTTTGTCTGCTTTATATTGACCTGC
>NZ_DCSO01000053.1:11290-12232 GCF_002325665.1 Methylophaga sp. UBA1464 | reverse complement strand
ATTGACCTGAATGATTTCAAAATGGTCAACGATACATACGGCCACCTGAATGGAGACTTGTTATTGATTCTGGTGGCACAACGTATTCGGGAAACAATTCGCGAGTCAGACACAGCCGCCAGACTGGCAGGAGATGAGTTCGCTGTTATTCTCAGTCACAGCAATATTGAAGAAGCCCGACAAGTCACCGACAAACTTCGTCAGCACTTATCAATTATTTACGAACTGAATGAAGGCATCATGTTAACGATTAGTGCCAGTATTGGTATCGCTTGTTACCCGGATGATGGTAAAGATGCCGATGGGCTGATTCTGTATGCCGATAACAATATGTACCATGATAAACGCTCATCCTCGTTGTCTGTTTCTTAAGTCAGACAGAGCATTAAAGACTGATGTAAGCTGATGACTATGAACTCAAAGATTGAAAAACTCGGCCTGCGGCTCAATAAAACCATTGATGGAATAGATCAGCAAGCCAGTAAATGGGTCGCGCGCAGCCTGGATAAACACCTGAGTATTGGCATTACTGGTTTCAGCGGTAGTGGCAAGTCCACTTTTATCACCAGTCTTATTCACCAGCTTAAATATTCCAACCATGCCCATTTAGGTGGTTTCCTGCCTGCCAGAGATGAACGCTTACTCGGTGTGGAGTTACAGGCGTTGGATGATTTGCCTTTGTTTGATTATCAGCAGGGCATCCGGGCATTAGCTGATGATCCGCCACTCTGGCCGCCCTCAACAACGCATATAAGTGGCTGTCGTCTGGTCATTGAATACAAAAAAAAATCCATGTTGCCCACGTTTACCGGAGAGACCCGGCGATTTACCCTGGAGTTGCGTGATTACCCCGGAGAGTGGCTGTTGGATATCGCCATGTTGCAACAGGATTATCGTCAATGGAGTTTGGACACTGCCGCATTATGTTCGAAAGGGATCCGT
>NZ_DCSO01000053.1:7167-11243 GCF_002325665.1 Methylophaga sp. UBA1464 | reverse complement strand
CTGGCGGAAAATCTGGAAGCCGAATTGAATACGTTGGATCCGCTCGCGACCTTTGATGAGCAGCAGATTAATGAATTGTTTGTCCGTTACCGGAATTTTCTGGTGACCTGCAAAACAGCCGGGCTGACCTTTATCCAACCCGGACGGGCATTATTGTCTGACAGCAGAGACTTTCCGGTGTTTATCCCATTATTTAATCTGCAAACGCTTTCAGAACAACAATTGAATAAAGCGGCCGATGACTCTTTATACAAAGTCATGGAGCAACGTTATAAAACCTACCTTAAAGCGTTTGTTCAGCCTTTTTACAAAACATTTTTTCGTGGCATAGACCGACAGGTAGTATTGATAGACGTATTAAAAGCATTAAGCGGTGGCAAGGAAAAATTCGACGATATGGTGATCGCATTCAGTCGAATTATAGACTGCTATCGTGTTGGCAATAATGCATTCCTTAATCGACTGTTCAGCCCTCAGGTAGAGAAAATTCTGTTTCTGGCATCTAAACCAGACCGGATTTTAATGAATCAGCACGAATCCTTACGTCGGCTATGTGATGAAATCATTAGCCATATCTGCCCGCAATCGATCAGAAATCGTATTGAAATTGAAACCGAAATTGCTGCAGCTGTTCGCAGTACCCACGATCACAGTGATCACCTGACAGCCCGATTGCTGGATGGTCAATATGGTGAACTGCGTCATCCGCCTATTCCGGATCAACTGCCTGATGCAACGCAATGGCAGCAATTATCGCAATGGAATCCACCTGTTCTGAGAGCGCCAGTAAATCCTGATTTGTTGATTGGCGGCCGTCTGGCGCATATCCGCATGGATAAAGTGCTGCGTGATTTGATTGGAGATAAATTTTAATGACTTCCACAGACGATTATTTTAAATCCAGACCCCAGCAACAGGCACCGCACACTTCGGATAAAACCGAAACTTTTTTCAAGGTAATTGCTGAAAATAACGAAACGATACTTCCCGATTCGGTTGAAGCCGATCCATTGCTTGATTTTGACGATAGTTTGCTGATTCCAGCCCGGCGCAACCGCGGTTTAAAGTGGTTGATCATCACGCTGTTTATTGTATTAATCACTATGCTGGCGTGGGACATTGCTGATTTTGCTCAAATGCTGTGGCAACAAAGTAAAGTACTTGGAATAACATTCAGTGCTTTTGCACTGTTTCTGGCTGGCTTGGTGATGCAGCAATTACTGGTGTTCCGCCGAAACCAGAAACACCTTAAACAGGCAGATCTGATTCGGGAAGAGGCTGCACGATTAAAGCATGAACAACATACTGGCAATGCAAAAAAATGGCTGCATTCGCTGGAAAAATTCTATCAGGACCAACCCCAGGCTGAAATGTTAACGCCTAGTATTAAAAGGCTGCCGGATTATCTGAATGATAGCGAAGTGGTCAATCGTATCAGTGAGGATTTTTATAAACAGCTCGATAAACAGGCCATCAGCATTATTGAACGAACCAGCATAAGCAGTGCCGCACTGATCGCCGTCAGCCAGCTCGCTGTAGTAGATTCGTTACTGGTGGTTTGGAAAACACTGAAAATGATCAATCAGATAAATATCGTTTATGGCGTAAGATTAAATCGTCTGGCTCAATGGCGTTTAAACCTTCGCGTCGCCAAAATAGCCTTGGGCAGTTATGCCAGTCAGGCCGGCATCAGCTTTTTCTCTGAACAGGTGGGTATCGGACTAGGCGGCAAAATTCTCGGCAGCGTGGCACAGGGATTTGGCGTGGGTCTTTATCAGGCCAGAATTGGTATCCATGCGATGCAACATATCCGGCCAATTGCTTTCTCCAGTGACGAAAAACCCAAACTGAATATGTTCGCCAACCTGTTACGCAGGAAATTAACCAAGCTGACAGCAGAACAGGATTCCGATTAACACTACTGTTCTGACAATTCCGGTTGAGAGAAAAGGTGATTTGAACCAAATACCTGCACCCCGTTGCGTCCGGCAGCTTTTACCTCATATAAAGCCATATCAGCCTTTTTGGTTAGCTCACTGACCGTCTCGGTTTGATCATCACCTGAAAAGATCGCGACACCGATGCTCAGTGAAATACGAAAGTCATGAGTCTGCACATGCAACGGCTCAGAAACCGCTTGCAGAATATGTCCCGCGACCTTTTTAGCATCATCCGGCTTTTTAATTTCTGTCAACAGAATCACAAACTCATCGCCACCCACCCGGCTTAACGTATCGGTCTGCCTTAAACAATATGTCATTCTGTCTGCTACCGATTTAAGGATCTCATCCCCCACATCATGTCCATGCTGATCATTTATCTGTTTAAAGTGATCAATATCAACAAACATGAGCGCAATGGGATATCCCACTCTTTTGGCATGGGCTAATGTATGGCTGATACGCTCGTCAAACAAGCGACGATTTGGCAATCCTGTCAATGTATCGTGATAGGCCATTTGACGAATGCGATCCGATTCGGATTTGCGAGCGGTTACATCTTCAATCTGTGAAATGAAGTGAATGACCTCGCCTTTTTCATTCCGAACCAGTGAAACGCTGAGTAAAACAAAAATCACATCACCGGTTTTATGGAAATAACGTTTTTCCATCTGATAGTGTTCGAGCTCACCATTGAGTAACTTTCGAACATAGTCCATATCCAAGTCCAGATCGTCTGGATGGGTAACATCGACAAATGTTTTATCCATCAACTCTTCTTCGCTGTATCCCAGCATACGACAGAGCGCGCCATTTACTTCTACCCAACGACCATCCAGACCGACAATCGCCATACCAATTGCTGCGGTATCAAATGCATTACGGAACCGTTCTTCACTTTGTTGCAGTGCCAGCTCAGCCTGTTTCCGCCATGAAATATCGGTTTTGGTACCAATGACACGAATGGGATTTCCCTGCGCATCACGTTCACCTACCGTGGCACTTCCCAGCACCCATTTCCAGCTGCCATCTTTGCTGAGAAGACGATGCTCATTACGATATTCCGGTTTTGCACCACTGAGCATACTCTTGATATCAGCAGATACCCTTTCGTTGTCCTCAGGATGAATTAAATTCATCCAATGCTCCATATCACCAATGATTTCGCCCGGAGCATAGCCCAGCATATCCAGTAATTTATCTGAAAACACCACAACATTATTGGCAACATCCCAATCCCAGACGCCGGCACCGCTACCCTCCAGAGCATGTTTCCAACGTTGCTCGGTTTCCAGAATCAATTTCTGATGTTGCCAGTCTTCGGTGATGTCGTAGCTTACGCCAACCAACGATAAGAGCTGACCCGCCTCATTAAAATACAACTCTGCAGAAGTGTGTAACATCCGAACCTCATCGCCATGATGAATTCGGAAACGGATTTCGATCGCTTTATGCTGTTGAATGGCTTTTTCTACAGCAACGCGAAAAGCAAGCAGATCCGCCTCATGAATCAACTTCTCAAAGCCACTGTAGTCCAATCGGTCGGATCCGGCTGGCAAACCAAACACCGTGCTAGCCATACTGTCGAACAGTATGACATTGGTTTCCACATCCCACTCCCAAATCGCGATTTCAGCGGCTTCCGTTGCCAGCGCCAGACGCCGGGCATTCTGCCGGTATGATTGAGTCATTTGAGAGGCTATACGAATGGCATTTGCACGGCTTTTAGCAATTGCGGCAATCACCAAAGCAAATAATAACGAGATAACACTGCCGATTAGCCAGGTTATTAAGCGGTTATTGCGTGAAATGGTACTGACAAACTCTTGATCAGGCTGACCAACAAAAGACCAGGACCGACCACCGACTTCATAACTTTTTTGCAAACTGAAGGATACATTGGATGTCGTTCCCGTTCGGGTGAACAATAAACCTTCCAGGTTTTCATCTGTATCGTCGTAGATATTGAGTGAACCGATATGTTTATGTGTCGCCAGTACATCCTGCATAACATCATCAATCCGAAACACCGCATAAACCCATCCTGAGGGAATAGTGCGCTGTTCTATTGCCCGTTCAGACCCACTGGGATCAATGAACACCGGCAGGTACATTAACAAGCCATTAATGGTTGAG
>NZ_DCSO01000053.1:537-7094 GCF_002325665.1 Methylophaga sp. UBA1464 | reverse complement strand
AGCCATTAATGGTTGAGGGTGAGCCATCCTGCTTCAAAGGAACCTTCTCGGTAATGGTGGCTCTGCCGGTACTGACCGCACGATCCATTGCCTGCTTGCGGGTGGCATCGGAATACATATCAAACCCCAGCGCCCGCCTATTTTTGTTGGTCATAGGTTCGATATACAGATTTGAAGAATATTGATCACGCTTACCATGCGGGTAAATGTCATAACTCAATAAGTCGGTTTGCCTGACGGCATTGATATGCGTTTGTTTTTGCTCTGGAGTCAGGGCAACAACGTAACCCAGTCCCTGAATACCCCGATAGTTTTCTTCGAGTTTCAGACTCTGATAAAAATTGGCAAAATCATTTCGAGATAAATCGGGCGCAACATAAAAAAGCCCCTGAGTTGCACGCAACATTTCCTCGTAGGCATTTATTTTTCCGACTACAGCATTGACAGCCTGGTTAAATGTCAGTGTATATGCGGCTTCGAGCCGAACATACTCTGTTTCGGCCATTTTTCCTGCCACAAAAAATGTCACGATCAAACCAAATAGAAAGGCCAGAAATGATGTCACCAGCGTAAAAGGTTTGAGTAATAAACTCTGATGAGTACGAATAGTCGTCAGCTCCATTAAAATTCAGATCCGTTGAATACTATGCTGTCCGTTATTATCGAAAAGCGGTTTCACTATTTTTGCTTAAGCTTTTCCTTACGCAAGATATGCAGAAATTCTACCTGTACAGCATAACAAAACCCAAGGAACTTCATCACATACCCAGTTTAACAACTGGCTATGTCCATGGGTGTTCTGTGCTTTCAAGTTTGCGTCAGCAGTGAACTGAAATCAGGTCAAACAAGGCGCAGCCAAATTAATTTATCGGGTATTTTTCTCAGTCTCGTCCGTTCAGAATTTACGAACAAAACATTATCTGGAGCATTACCTGTCCAGACTTCTTTATGATTATTCCAGATACATAAGAGTAGTGGCTGAAGGATTTTTCTCAATCAGAACTGGGGGTTCTGGGGCTTTATTACATAGGTTATAGTGCTTATCTTAAACTCATGTTAAGCTCAGTTATGGTCTTTGTTTTTGACCTGATATAAACCAACGGAGGGATGTACATGAAACAAAAAATATTCGCCTGGATAGCGTTACTGGGCTTTTTTGGAAGCGTCACCTTACCGGTGCAGGCCGCCATGATCACTACGCCGGATGTGATTCAGTCACAGCAATCCGAATATGATCGTGAACAGTTATTTTCGATGCTGGATCGTGATGATGTTCAGGAAAAATTATTATCAATGGGGGTCGCTCCTGAAGTAGTCCAGGATCGCATCAACAGCATGACTGATTTTGAAATTGCCCAATTAAATCAGCAAATCAATGATATGCCAGCCGGCGGGATCCTTGGTGCCATTGTGCTTATTTTTGTTGTATTTGTGATTACCGATGCCATTGGTGCAACCGATATATTCCCATTTGTCAGACCGGTCAGATAGTCTGGTTTCAATGATGCAAAAAGGTTATGGCATTACCAACACCCAGCTCCGGCTGGGTGTTTTATTACTACTGAGTTTAATCCTCCCAGCCTGTAGTCATACACCGCAAACCAATCAACTAAACCAGCAGGCGTTTGAACCCCGTATGGTTGAACTGGAGGATGTGCCTTTTTTCCCCCAGACTCAGTATCAATGTGGTCCCGCCGCTTTAGCCACTGTTATGCAATACCGTGGCATAGACATCCTGCCTGACACCCTGACCGAACAGGTATATATCCCGGAAAAGCAAGGCAGTCTGCAGATAGAAATGATTGCAGCCACCCGCAAGCAGGGTTTAATGCCCTACCCGTTAGCACCTGATATGGAAGATTTACTGACAGAGGTCGCTGCCGGCAATCCGGTTCTGGTTATGCAAAACCTTGGATATAACTGGAAACCCTTCTGGCATTACGCCGTAGTAGTGGGTTTTAATATCGATTCAGGTGAGTTAATCCTGCGTTCAGGAGAAACCAAACGCTGGCAAACCACTCTGCAAACCTTTGAACGTACCTGGGCACGAACTGAACATTGGGCCCTGGTCATCGTTGAACCGGAAAATATTCCATCCACTGCCAATCTGGCCGTCTGGTTACAGACCGCTTATGACGCTGAAAAAACCGGTCAGTCAGCTACAGCAGAACAAGCTTACCAGGCAGCAATGTCGCATTGGCCAGATAATAAACAACCCGGAATTGCATTGGCCAATCTGTATTATCAACAAGACAGCTTTGTTAAAGCCGATACCATATATGGCCAATTAACAGAAAAATTCCCGCAAGAAGCCTCACTGAGAAATAACCGGGCATATACGTTAAAGGCGATGGGCTGTCATCAAACCGCTTTGGCTTCCGCAGCCTGTGCAATACGACTGGCACCTGACGATCAAAATATTCAGTCTACATTTCAGGAAATGTTCGCCTTGGAGCCGATTTCCCATAAAACCTGTCCAACCATATCCTGTATAAACTGATCACCGGATAACAGAACAATCTTAGCGATCTGTCTGATGCATGTTTAAGGTTGTGGTAGTACTTTCCCTGACATAAACTAAACTGAAATATTGACGGAAATGGTATGCGACAGCTTTTCGTCATGACTATCAGGATGCCGTATTTTGACAAAAAGCTTATTGAGAATTTTGTACAGCAGCAAAACCCATCAGCGTTTATCAGAAATCGATTTAACAAAGCTGCTGCAACAGAGTCGACAAAACAATTGGCAAATCCAGATCCATGGCATCCTCTGCTATAACCATTCCGATTTTATTCAGGTACTTGAAGGTCCCGAAACAGCGGTCATTAAACTCTATCAAAAAATCCTTGATGATGACCGTCATTATGACTGTAAACTGATTAATATCTGCCTTAGCAATAAATACATTTTTAACGACTGGTCAATGGGCTACATTGATATCAGTCAAGGTAACATGCGCAGGCTGAGACAGGAGTTACCTGAAAAGTTATCCAGTGATAATGCCGATAAATTTGCTTTTCAGCTGAAACATTATCTGAATAGCCCATCCCAGAAAAATGCTGATCAGACTCTATTTATCTGATATCACCTGACCATACGAACAATATACGAACAAAGAAAGAGAGAAAACGAATCAAATGACTATTGAAATGCCCAATTTCAAACCGTTAGGTTGTAATAAGTGTTTAGAAGGTGGTGGACTGGATTTCAGTTTTTCAATGGCATTCCAGCCGATTGTTAATATTAAGGATAAACAGCTTTTTGGTTATGAAGCACTTGTCAGAGGTGTGAATAATGAGCCTGCCTACACAATACTGGACAAACTGAACGATACCAACCGCTACTCATTTGATCAGACCATTCGGGTAAAGGCCATCCAGATGGCCAAACAACTGGATTTGCAGGGTATGCTCAGCATCAACTTCTTCCCGAATGCCGTATATCGACCTGAAACCTGTATCAGGGCGACACTGGAAGCGGCTGAGGTGATGAATTTTCCGACTGAGAATTTAATGTTCGAAGTCACTGAGGTGGAAAAAGTAAACGACAACAATCACCTGAAAAATATCTTCGATGAATACAAACGGCATAACTTCACCACGGCAATTGATGATTTTGGATCGGGTTATGCCGGATTAAATCTACTTGCTGATTGGCAGCCTGACATTATCAAACTCGATATGGCACTGATTCGGAACATTAATACCGATAAAGTTCGACAATCCATCGTGCGTTCAATCATCATGACCTGCAATGATCTGGAAATAAGCGTGATTGCCGAGGGTGTGGAAACGATTGAAGAGTTTCAGTTCATACGGGATCAGGGCGTGGCTTTATTTCAAGGCTACTATTTTGCCAAACCACAGTTTGAAGCGTTGCCAGACGTTGATCCCGCACTTTATCGCTGACAGAAATAAAGAAATAAAAAAAACCTCCCTCCAAATTAAATTCTGGAGGGAGGTCATTGTTTATTTTACTTCAAAACGGCCTTTCATCATGCCGCTATGTCCAGGAAATGAACAGAAGAAAGTCAGCTTCTCACCAGCCAGTCCTTCAGTAGAAAATTCAACTTCTGATGTTTCTCCACCGCCAATCACTTCCGTGGCAGCAATGATACGGTCATCACCTTCTGGCAGATAATTATTATCCAGGCCTGCGGCAGCACCTTCTTTCACAATTGCCTGCATATCATCCGTCTTAGTTAACACCCAGTTATGGCCCATCATATCTTTTGCCATTGAGCCAGTATGTTTAAGCGTAACCTTGACGGTTTCACAGCTGGCAGGAACCGACATTTTTTTCTTGTCGAAACTCATTTGATCAGTACCTTCAATGACCAATTCACATTCATCGGCAAATGCAGTAAACGGCAACAACATAAATACGGCAGCAGCGGCTAACAAACGATTCTTATTCATTTTGATCTCCCAATAATTCCGGCAACATTGCCTTCTTCACAAGATAAGCACACCAACAAAATTCAGTTATCAATTAAACGTGTTGTGTGCGTGCATACATGATTCATCATTAATGCTAATCCGTTTCATCCCATTCAGATCTCTGCAACTGACCCACCACTTTGCTGAATGATTAAATCTCACCATCATCCTCTGCAGTTGGTGACAGTTTATCTATCAAATAAACTGATGAAACCGTGGTTCTTAATAATAATCGTTCTCATTATAGAGAGCAGATTTTAATGATAACAATAGGTCAACACAGATTGAGAAAGTGTTCCTGTATTCATCCGAGAAACACCGGCACTATTGAAAATCATGCTTTCCAGACGACAACCAGGCCCTTAAAGTCAGGTTGCAACTGAACAGATAACAGTATTTCTGTTAGTCCGCTTTAACCTGGATGTCAAAATAATTTTCCAATGCATTAGGTGACATCATGATGGCCAAAAAGGTCATCATCAGACCTGTTCCCTGTGGATTTTTCGAATTAATATCCAGTTCCACCTGAGGCTTATCACTGTCGATAAAACGGGTGCTGGCCTGAGTTAATTGTGACTGCAAATCAGCCGAAATGGCCGGTAATGCAGAAAACTGCTGCAGCATTTGCTGTTTCAACTGGTTTTTGAAAACCTCTGGTGAGACACCCGCTTTTTTAGCGTTTTCCTCGATTAACGGTTGCCAGGCACCACGATCTTCAAACTCGATAGAGGCTTTAATCAAGCCAGTCTGCATCCACTCGGCCGAGGTTGTTGTCATATCCTCATTATTTCTAAGCCGCTGCATCTGACTTTCCAGATCAGGGATCTGACTGAAATCAGTATGCAGATTCATTGAGAATAATTGAGCCGCGTCTTTTTTTGTCAGTTCGGGATTATAAAACTGATTCTGCAAATTCAGGCTTAACTGACGTTCCACCGGTTTGTAACGATAAGCAAGACGTTGATTGTGGCCTATTTTATCCTCGTTAATCCCCAAGATTCGCAAAGTATCCACCAGTGATTGTTCCTGTTCTGGCGTACCATCACCACCCGTCACGGTAAATAACGCATCCTGAGTCGAAATATTCATTGCATAAATGAAATCCTGCTCCTGATTCAGTTCAATCTCACTCAGTGTTAGTAAACCAATCTGATGTTTACGACCGGCGTCATCAGTAACCAATACATCTTTAACTGAAATGTTTTTGTTATATGGATTCGCAGCCACTTCACCGACTTCAACCTGGCCACCATTCTGATTAATTCTGGTGACTAATTCGTCCACCAATTCCTGCGCAGCCTGGTTAGCCTGATTATTGGCGACCGCATGCGCTCCGCCAAGTGCAATCGCGATGATTGCCAGGGGCACATAAATGATTTTTTTGACTTTGAACACTGCTGTCTCCAACAAAATTGAATTAAAACTGAACTGCAGTATGCCTGTAAGACCATCTACAAACTAGTTTAGTTTGAGGTTTAAAGACACAGTAAACCATTATATGGCCCCATCAAGTCTAGGGGCTGCTGCTCTTTCATAAGTGCCTTTGTTATGACGCTAAACGATCAACAGGTCCTGATTTTAAACCCGTTAAAACCGTTCAGCTAACACATAGATAAAAAAACCGACGTATAGCCGGTTTATTTTTTGGTTAAGCAAGGCGTGAACGATTAAGGGATCCCAAATAACTAAGGCCAAAACACATAACGTTTTCCAGATTATTGCTGAATAAAACAATTACGCTTTGTTGCAGATTTTTTCCACTCCATGTTTACCATCATGCATGCCACGATAAACCAGACGACACAGTTGATTACCCTGCTCAATTTTAATGCTGTCGCCCACATTTAACCTTTTAGTTTGATCATTAATCGTAAAGATAATACTGCGACTTGATTGATAGTAATCCCGTAACGCTAATACGCCTAAATCAGGGTAATAAATAGTCTGGAACTCAGGCAAAGCGATAGTTGGAATCAAATCCCCACCTTTTTTATTCAACAGTTCTTTTCTAAGCACTTCCCGATCATGAGCGACCGTTTCCAGTTTACTGGTTAAGGATTGGTTGGCTTGCATCGCCTGATTAAGGTTTTGACTCAACTGGCTAATCACGTTTTG
>NZ_DCSO01000053.1:0-478 GCF_002325665.1 Methylophaga sp. UBA1464 | reverse complement strand
CCCAACTGGCTAATCACGTTTTGAGCTTCAGCATTTCCTACCGTTAGTTCAGCGAGTTCCTGAATAGAGTCTTCCAATGCACCAAACTGAGATTGTTGAATATCAATAACCTCCTGAACGCTCACATCAAACAAATCAGGAAACATCAATGCCATACCCGACTCATAAGCATTTTCAGCCGGCACAGATACCATAAAACCTATTCCGGCAGCGACCAAAGGCTTTTTGATAAAGTTTTTAATCGGGAAAGTCACTCGTGAAAAATCCATTTTTATCGCCTTGCTCCAGTCAAAATTTATGATGGAGAATTTATAGCATATTTGAGTAAGTGGATTACATACAAAATAGATGAGTGGCCAGGGTTTGTTTAAATAAGTACTGTTGAATAATGTGGGAATGCAAAAACAGAAGACATAAAAAAAGCGCTGTAAGCGCCTTAGGTATGGTGTTTTAAATGGAGGCTGGGGTCGGAATCGAA
>NZ_DCSO01000091.1:28345-39569 GCF_002325665.1 Methylophaga sp. UBA1464 | reverse complement strand
TTTAAATTTAATCAGCGCAAACTTGATTTGGATGAAAAGAACGATTTTTATGGGGTGACACCGCGCGATATCCTGCACCGGCTGTCTACAGCAGTAAAAGAAATCGGTGTGCCGCACCCGTTACATGTGCATGGTTGTAATCTGGGCGTACCCGGGAATATGCAAACGACGCTGGATACCATTCAGGGCGCTGAAGGTTTGCCGATGCATTTGACGCATATTCAGTTCCACAGCTACGGCACCGAAGGTGATTTTAAATTCTCATCCGGCGCAGCTGAAATCGCTGAAGCGATTAATAAACATAAAAATATTACTGTGGATGTCGGGCAGATCCTGTTCGGCCAGACGGTGACGGCATCGGGCGACAATATGCGTCAGTTTGCCGGAGCACCACATGCACATCCTAATAAATGGGTGTGTATGGATATCGAATGTGAAGCCGGTTGCGGTGTAGTACCGTTTAAATATAAAGATCAAAGTTATGTAAACGCGTTGCAATGGATGATTGGTCTGGAAACCTTCCTGATGGTCGATGATCCCTGGCGGATTTTCCTGACCACCGATCATCCGAATGGTGCACCGTTTACCAGCTATCCGCATCTGATTAAGTTATTGATGGATAAGTCTTTCCGTAACGACATGCTCTCTACTTTGCATCCGGAAGCACAAAAAGCAACCCATCTGGCGTCGTTGGATCGTGAATATTCGTTGTATGAAATTGCCATCATGACCCGGGCAGGTGCAGCCAAACTCGTTGGTCTGGCAGATCGTGGACATTTGGGAATTGGCGCGGCAGCGGATATCACTGTTTACACCGATAACAGTGATCGTGAGAAGATGTTCGAAAAACCGGATTATGTCTTTAAAGATGGGGAAATGGTGGTGCGTCAAGGCCAGGTCATCAAAATTACCTGGGGCACCACACATGTGGTTAAACCGGAATATGATGTGAGTATCGAAAAACCGTTACAGGAATATTTTGATAAATTCCACACTTTGAAAATGAGCAACTTCAAAATCAGTAATGACGAAATCGTCGATGATGGTCGTGGTAGCTTAACCATTCAGCCGCTGCATAAGGGAGGCAGACTATGATCATCAATGGCGTCAGCATTGATAAAACCTTTGCCGAAGCCTTTCCGATGAAAGGCACGCGAATCATTATTACTGCTCAGAATCTTGAATGGGCGATGCATTCAGCAACTGCCTTCACTGGGTTTGCAACCTCGGTTATTGCCTGCGGTTGTGAAGCTTCGATGGAAAGAATATTAGAGCCTTCTGAAACCCCTGATGGTCGTCCCGGTGTGGCCTGTCTGATTTTTGCTATGGGTGGCAAAGGGTTAGCCAAACAGGTTGAAACCCGTGCTGGTCAGTGTGTACTTACTTCCCCAACATCTGCTTTATTTTCGGGTATTGAAGGTGAAGATGGGAAAGAAATTGCCCTGGGTAAAAACCTGCGTTTCTTTGGTGATGGTTATCAAATCTCAAAAATGATTGATGGTAAGCGTTACTGGCGTATTCCGGTTATGGATGGTGAATTCCTTACCCAGGAAAACACCGGTGTGGTTTCTTCTGTTGGAGGGGGTAACTTCCTGATTCTGGCGGAATCTCAGCCTCAGGCCTTGGCGGCCTGCGAAGCAGCAGTTAAGGCGATGAAACAGTTACCGAATATCATTATGCCGTTTCCCGGAGGCGTCGTTCGCAGTGGATCGAAAGTCGGTTCAAAGTACAAAGCACTTAATGCGTCAACCAATGATGCCTTCTGTCCAACGTTAAAAGGTCAGACTAAATCCGAATGTTCGCCGGAAGTCGAATCGGTGATGGAAATCGTTATTGATGGTCTGAGCAAAGAAGATATTGATAAAGCCATGCGGGTCGGCATTCAGGCGGCATGTGATTTAGGCGCTGAAAACGGTATTCGCCGAATCAGTGCTGGTAATTATGGTGGCAAACTCGGCCCATTCCACTTTCATTTGCAGGAGATCATGGCATGAAAGCACTGACTCTTAAACTCAAAATGGATTTGGCACAACGTGTCGATTGCTCCCCATTAACGCCTGATAAACTGGCGGGTAAAGATGTAGCCGATATTGCTGCGATGGAACTGGTCAGTGGACGTTTAACGTTACCGGTTGATCAGCTGTTTGATATCAGCGGCGATGATGTCAATGATATCCGCTTTGAGAACAGTTCTGCCAAACTGGATCATATCGGTCATGCGATGACTCATGGACGCATCACTATTGAGGGCGATGCCGGTGCCTATCTGGGCCAGTTTATGACAGGCGGAAATATAGAAATTACCGGAAACACATTTATTTATACCGGCTGTGAAATGAAAGGTGGCCAAATCAAAATTAACGGTAACGCAGGTGATTTTGTTGGCGCAGCACGCAGCGGTTATAAAAACGGGATGACCGGCGGTATTATTATCGTCACCGGAAATACCGGCGCACGTACCGGTGATCATATGCGCCGTGGCATGATTCTGATTGAAGGCAATGCTGGTGATTACTGTGGTTCACGAATGATATCCGGCACTATTGCAGTGCTCGGTGAGGTCGGCAAACATCTGGGATATGCGATGAAACGGGGCACAATATTGCTGCCCAAAATGCCACAGCATGGCATTACCGCCAATTTCAATGATTGTGGATCGCACACGCTGGCATTTTTACCCCTGATGTTTGCGTCGTTTAAAAAGCTGGACAGCCAATTTGCCAAGGTGGAGAGTTTTTCCAGGGTGCAGCGTTATGCGGGTGATCTCGGTGGCATTGGTATGGGTGAGATTCTCGTTAAAATCTAGTTATTATTAGCAGGGGAAAAGCGGGTCTGTTCCCCTGCATTTTAAAACACTTCTAACTGCTCTTGGCATTTTCATCGCCACTGGTTTACTCTCGCTTTAAACAGCTGCGAATCATCAGCTCGACACCCTGAAAAATAAATAGTTAAAGAGAGAAACGCCATGTCTGATATCGGCAAATCAGTGAATCAACTTATCGTTGAAGAGCAAAGATCCCATCCGGATTCGACAGGCGATTTGACGGGATTATTAGGCGATATAGTCAGTGCCTGTAAAAAAATCTCTCATTTAGTCAGTCGCAGCAACATCATTGGTCTCGGTGGTTTTGCTGAAAGTGAAAACGTTCAGGGCGAAACGCAGAAAAAACTTGATATCATTACCAATGATGTAATGGTTGATCATCTTAAATGGACCGGCCATCTGGCCGCAATGGCCTCTGAAGAAATTGAAGAAATCATTCAGATCCCCAGCAAATTTCCCAAAGGTAAGTATTTGATTTGCTTTGATCCATTGGATGGCTCCTCCAATATTGATATCAATCTCTCAGTAGGCACTATTTTCTCCATTTTACGTTGCCCCAATGATTGTAAAAATCCGACATTAAAAGACTTTATGCAAAAAGGCACAGAGCAGGTTTGTGCTGGATTTACAGTATATGGACCAGCGACGATGTTAATTTTGACCACCGGTAACGGTGTAAATGGCTTTACCTTGGACAGTGATGTCGGTGAATTTATATTGACCCACCCAAATATGCGTATTCCCAAAGAGACCGCTGAATTTGCTATCAATATGTCTAATCAGCGCTTCTGGGAAGCTCCGGTCCAGAAATATGTCGAAGAATGTATGAAAGGCACCGAGGGTGTACGGGAGAAAAATTTCAATATGCGCTGGGTGGCATCAATGGTCGCAGAAGTTTATCGCGTACTGACACGAGGTGGCATTTTTATGTATCCGACAGATTCCAAAATTGCCAGGCAAGGCGGTAAGTTACGCCTGATGTACGAAGCAAACCCGATGAGTTTCATTGTCGAGCAGGCCGGTGGTGTAAGCTCTACCGGAACCCAGCGGATTCTGGATATCCAGCCGGAAAACATTCATCAGCGCGTCCCCGTCATCATGGGCTCAAAAAACGAAGTCGACAGAGTGGTTCGCTACCATCATGATGGCTAACTAAAGATGCATTCAATAAAGTAGCTTTTTTGCCAACTCTGCAGCGATCATTTGGTCGTAATAGTTCATAGACGATTGCCAGGGAGATAGCATGTTGCTGAAAAAATATTTATTAATCGGGCTTACCTGTTTTTCAGTGGCGGCAGCCGCTGATAATATCGATTATCAGGTGAATGATGAAACCTACGAAGGTTTCTATGTCAGTCCAGCAGATAGCGCCCCTTTGGTGTTATTGATCCACGACTGGGACGGCTTGACGGATTACGAAATCAAACGTGCCTATATGCTGGCTGAAGAGGGATATGCGGTTTTTGCCGCGGATTTATTTGGTAAAGGCATTCGACCCACGGAAGATAAAGATAAAAAGCAACATACCGGTGAGCTGTATCAGGACAGACAGAAAATGCGTCAGTTACTGAAAGGTGCTTTGGACAAAGCCGCTGAACTGGGAGCCAACCGGCAAAAGGTTGTTGTTATCGGTTATTGCTTTGGTGGTGCAGCGGTGCTTGAAATGGCTCGTTCGGGGGAGAATCTGCAAGGTTTTGTCAGTTTCCATGGGGGCTTAAAAACCCCTCAGGGACAGGATTATGCCAGTACTTCAGCAGAAATTCTGGTATTGCATGGTGCCGCTGATAAAGCGATAAGCATGCAGGAGTTTGCTCAGCTGAGCACAGAGCTTGAAACCTATAATGTCCCCAACGAAATGATTGCCTATGGCGGTGCGGAACATGCTTTTACCGTGTTTGGTGTTGATCGCTATAATGCTGCAGCTGATCAGAAATCGTGGCAGCGTCTATTGCAGTTTCTGGAAGCAAAACTGCCAAATTAATCTATTGCGCGGGGTCTGAAGGATGGTTTCCCGACAGCTAACAATAAAAAATACATGAATTTACCCCCTCATTACCGAATTGTTCTGGTGTATTTGCTTGTTGGGATAGCCTGGATATTTTTTTCAGATATCTCTGTAGAGTATTTATTTTCAGGAGAACGTGTTACTCAGATACAACATTTCAAAGGTTGGGCGTTTGTAATCTTAACGGCTGCATTCCTGTATGTGCTGATTCGTCATGACTTCAAGGCGATTCAGGCAGCCAATCGTAAAATTCTGGACAGTATTGAACAGGCAGTGATGGGCTGGATTCATGTGATGGATGCACGGCACAAGGAAACCAAAGATCATTCCGAGCGGGTTACCCGAATGACGGTAGCACTGGCAAAACTGTCCGGCATAAGTGATGAAAAACAACTGGAATCGATTCGTTATGGCGCAATTCTGCATGATATTGGCAAAATCGGCATCCCGGATGAGATTTTGACAAAACCCGGAAAGCTCACCGATGCAGAATGGGAAATCATGAAACAGCACCCACAAATCGCTTATGATATTTTGTCAAAGAACGATTACCTGCGACAGTATATGATGATTCCTTATGAACATCATGAACGATGGGATGGATTAGGTTATCCACAGGGTTTGAAGGGAACCGAGATACATTTTGAAGCAAGACTTTTTGCCATTGTTGATGTCTGGGATGCGATTTATCATCGCCGGGTTTACAAAGATGCATGGCCGGAAGATAAAGTACTTGAATATTTATCCGAACAATCAGGAAAAGCATTTGATCCAGCGTTCAGTGAGTTGTTTGTAAAAAATTATGCCCAACTGAAAATTGCAGCTGAATTCAGCTGATTAATTCCTTTAACTTTTGCTGCCTGGAGTAATACATGCCTGCGTTGTTTATCGTGTTATTTATTGTTACGTTTTTCCCGATGATACTGGCATTTATCGGCGGCTACTTACGTTATAAACACGTTGATATCTTTGATAACCGCCATCCCAGAGAGCAACAGTCTGAGTTAACCGGTGTGGCTGCCCGCGTGTTAGCGGCACAGAAAAATGCCTGGGAGGCGTTGATATTCTATTCCGCCGTCACGTTGCTGGCGTTTTATTCCAGTGTAAATCTGCGGGATTTGAGTGAAGCAGCCATTTTGTTTCTGGCCTGTCGTATTCTACACCCGATTTTTTACGCCCTGGATTTGGCTGTTTTTCGCAGTTTGATTTTTATGGTCGGCTGGTTAAGTTGTGTTTATATTGCGATAAGAGCCTTTACCGCCGTTTAATAAAACTCAAGTGGCTTAGCGTGGTTTATATTGAGTCGGACAGTAGGCCCGCGAGATACGCGGATCACGCAAAGCCTGATGTTTGGTTTTTCGCCCTGCAACCCGTTCCCGCCACAGATGAAATGAACCTGGTTTCATTTCGCGTTGCATCAATTTAATGACCTGATTCTCCGGTAAGCCATACAGCCGGAAAATCGCTTCAAACGGTGTACGATCTTCCCACGCCATTTCAATGATTCGGGAAATATCCGCCAAACTTAGCGTCTCACTCATACATGCGACCTCAGATATAAACTCGTAAATTAACCAAAGGTGTGTGAAATATGCGTCTATTTACCATTCTTCTGCTATCACTGATGTTAACTGCTTGCACTGGAACTCCCAAAGGGGTTGAGCCTGTCCCTGATTTTGAGCTGGATCGTTATCTGGGTAAATGGTTTGAAATAGCGAGACTGGATCATTCTTTTGAACGGGGTTTAACATCGGTGACCGCCGACTATAGCTTGCGGGAAGATGGATCCGTCAGGGTGATCAATCGCGGCTACAACAGTGAGAAAGGACAATGGGAAGAAGCTGAAGGTAAAGCAAAGTTCGTCAGAGACGCTGATATTGCACACCTGAAAGTATCCTTTTTTGGACCATTTTATGGTGGTTATGTGGTGTTTGGTCTGGATAAACAGGATTACCAGTATGCGTATGTGTCAGGCCCTAACCATAACTATTTATGGTTATTGGCCCGTACACCGCAAGTCAGTGACGAGTTAATTGCCAGCTTTATTAACGAGGCTGAGCAACGTGGTTTTGATACTGACAAGCTGATCTTTGTTGAACAGGATCAAGCGTTAGATGATTGAGGCTGCCGAGACAATTGTTTACGTTGTGTCCACGATAAAATCGATATTAACAAGCTTGGCAGGAATGTCAGCGTGATAAGGGTGGAAACCGCGATGCCCACCAGAACCACAATACCCACACCTCGGTAGAGCTCAGTACCGGCACCAGGGATAAACACTAACGGTGCCAGACCAAAAATGGTGGTCAATGTCGACATCAATATCGGGCGCAACCGAGTTGCTACGGCTTGATTAACGGCCGTATGTACCGATATGGCTTTGTCGGTCAAATTACGTCTTGCCTGTTCAACAATCAAAATCGGATTGTTGACCACTGTACCCAGCAGGATGACAAAGCCCAGCATAGTAATCATATCGAATGGTTGGATGATTGCCGGTAAGCCGAACGAGTTTAACAGGCTGCCGGAGGCATTGATGGCGACCAACCCGACAATACCTCCGGCGATGCCTAATGGCACAGTGGTTAAAATAATTAATGGATAGCCCCAATGTGAGAATATAGCGACCAGAACCAGATAGATGAGTATAACAGCCACCACAAGATTTTCAGATAAGGATTCTCTTGTGGCATCCAATTGATCCGAAGCGCCGGAAATAGAAAGGTTAATTCCTTTGGCGACTTCACCTTCAGCCTGCATGGCGGGAATCATTTCGTTGCGAACTTTATTCACTGCGGTTTCCAGAGCCACATCTCTCGGCGGAATAATCAGCAGGGTGACGGTTCTGCGACTATCAACCCGTCTAAGGGTTGCACTATCAACGGTTTCGACCAAATCAGCCAAAGCATTCAATGGAATAATACCGCCATTGGGGGTGAGTACGGGCAGACCGGCTAAGCCTGACAAATTCTGTTGTTGCCCTGCAGTGCTGAACAGAAACATATCGACTTTGTCATCATCAATAAAAAACTCATCAACAAAAGCGCCATCACTTAATGCTGCAACTGAAAAACCAAAATCGTTGGCTGTAAACCCGACCTCGGTTAACCGCGACCAGCGAGGCCGGATTTCAATTAATGGTTGATCCAGCGATAACGATCCAGGAATGGAATCTATCTGTGGGTTTTCAAACAACTGTTCGGCTCGTTTGAGCGCAAATTCTGCCGTACTGTATAGGTTTTCCATATCCGGACCGGCAATATCCAGACTGACCGCACGTGTTCCGCCCTGATCGCTGGAAATAATTGAACCACGACCTGAGAAAGCACGCATACCCGGATAACTTTCAAATAAATCGGTTAACGCATTCATCATTAGTTCGATATCTTGCGTTCGGGTAGGCTCACTGAGCACGCGTAAACCGGTTGGAGTGGTACGAATAAAATAATAGGCAAGTGATGGAAGCGGGGCTTCTCCACGATCAAATAAGGCTGGATCAGCTCCTTTGGCCTCACTGAGAATTTCAATGACCTCTTCACTGATTCGCAACATTTCCGAGAGGTTATAGCCGGGGGGGGGAATCATACTGGTAAAGGCTTTGGGTTCTTCACCTTCAGGGAGGTATTCAGCCGGCGGCATTAAATGCCATGCGGCAACCAGGGTTGCTGATACCGTAATGAGCATGGTGATCAGGCGTCTGAAAAAACCACCGGTAATCCAGTTGACGCTATGGAGGATGACGCCTCGACGATGTAAATCTTCATGAGTACCACGACTTTTGCCAAGGCCGAAGTGAGCACAGGCGGCGGGCACCACGGTTACGGCAAATAGCATTGAAGCCAGAATGGCTACCGAAATGGCAATAGCGATATCCGAATACAATTGGCCGGCTTCTTCCTGAACAAATAATACCGGAGCAAAAACCAGAATCGTTGTCATGCTGGAAGCCAGGACCGCTGTCCACACTTCACGAACACCGGTAATAGCGGCTTCAATTCTATCCAGGCCGCGGCGCCTGGCCTGTTCAATGCTTTCGAGTACAACAATCGTGTTGTCGACCGTCATGCCTATCGCAAAGGCAATACCGGCCAAGGAAATCACATTGATCGTACGATCAAAAACCAATAACCCTAAAAATGCCGCAATAATACACACCGGCATCCCCATCAAACCGATTAATGTGCCACGAATACTGCGAAGGAATAAAAAAAGTATGATGGTGGCCAGCAATGCCCCTAGCAGCAAGTTCTGAGAGACATTCTGTATTGATGATTCGACATAGCGAACATCGTCGCCAATCAGGACTAAATCCAGGCCATTCGGATGCAGTAAATCTCGCCGCATCTCTTCAACCACCTGCATCATGCCGGATTTTATATCGATTACATTAGAACCCGGTTCGCGCTTAACCGCCATCGTCAGGCCACGCTCGTCATTGACCACGGCGACTTCACGAACTTCATAGTGACCCAGATTAATCGTGGCGACATCTTTCAGGAAAATATCAGTGCCGTTGCGATGCGCCAGAATCAATTCTTCCAGTTCCTGCTTATTATCAAACCGGCCAACCGTTCGGATTAAATAGCGTTTTTTTCCATCATCCAGGTCACCGGCAGAGGTATCGCTGTTACGGGCACGGATGGCATCGCGCACCTGGGTAAGGCTTAAGCCTCTTTGAGCCAGTTTGGCGGGATCAATAAAGATTTGCATCTGTCGTTCGGCGCCGCCGCGGAGCTGAACCTCGGAAACACCCGGCACACGCTCCATCTGAGTACGAATATTGTCATCGATAAAGTCGGTGATCATGTCGATATCAAGATTCAGCGGGTTGCCTGGTAGCGGGGATACCGCAAAATACATAAAAGCGTTTTCCGAAAACGAGCTGCTGCGGATACTGGGTTGATCGACATTTTCCGGATAGCTGGGAACCTGGCTTAGCGCATTGGCGACTTCTATTAAGGTTTCATTTATATCGACGCCAAACGGGAAATCCAGCTCAACGTATGAAACACCGGTTTCGGCAAACGATTCCATTCGTTTAAGGTTTGGAATATTACGCAGATAGCGTTCCTGCTCGATCAGGATTTCCTTTTCAATATCCTGAGGCGTTGCTCCAGGCCATTGCGTCACAACGCTGATGGTGCGTACATCCAAATCAGGAATCATCTGTACGGGGATCATTCGTGCGGCAGAGATGCCGAGAACACAAACAATCAGCACCATGACAGTAAGTAGTTTGGCGTTACGAATCGGTGCTTCTAGCATGCGGGGTTAATTCCTTTTATCTGGCGTCGCTGGCAAGTTCAACTTCATCGTTATCGCTAAGCACCTCATTACCGCGAATTACCACTAAGTCATCGGCTGTTAACCCCTCAGTAATAATGATACCGTCAGAACTTTCACTACCGACACTCACAGTTCGGCGTTGCGCCCGGTTGTTGTCATCAATAATAAATACACTTCTTCCGCCATCAGGATGACGTAATACTGCATCACGAGGAATGAGATACCCTTTTGCTTTATCCCCACCCATATAGATTACTGCACTGGCAGAAGTGCCGGGTAACAGAGTCACATCATTTGAATCCACAACAATGCGGACTAAAAATGAGCGGGCCTGTGTATTACTGACCGGGACGAGAGCAGTAATTTTTCCAGAGAGTTTCTGTGACGGCAGTGCATCAGGCAGTATTTCGACCCGGCTTTCTGTCGTGATCTCAGAAAATCGTTCCTGGGGCACGTTAACATCAAGTCTGACAGGCTCCAGAGCTACCAATTCCAGCACTTGATCACCTCGATTAATCCATTCACCGGCTTCCGTCATTTTGGCGCTGATAACACCACTGAAGGGGGCTGGCAGTTCATGTCGACTCAGCTGTTCTGCCGCGGTGTTTTGCATGGCCGTGGCCGCTGCCAGAGCTGCTTGACTCAATAAGAGATTGGATTCGCGATTAGCCAGCTCTGTAGCCGAAATGTAATTATCTCCACGAAGCCGTTTGGCTTCTTCGACTAATCGCTCGGCTTCACTTGCACTGGCCTGAGCTTCATTTGTTGCAGCCCTTGCCTGTTCCAGCTGTTGTTTGGCGATAGCTGGATCCTGTCTCAGTAAAACATCACCCTGTTTAACCCGGAAGCCGGCATCCACTAAAACTTCTTTGACTAAGCCATCAACTCTTGGAGACAGCAATGCCCTGCGTTCAGCTGTTAATGAGCCTGATAGGGTCAGTGTTTCAGTCGATTCTGATACTATCGGCTTACTGACACTTACCGGTGTGGCCGCGAGGCCGGGTTGAGTGAATAGTATAAAAATAAACCCGCAACCCAGCAGGTTGCTTGACGAAAATGATTTCAACATAGTGGTTCGCATGGTTGGTGAATGCAATTAATGAACGATA
>NZ_DCSO01000091.1:17458-28285 GCF_002325665.1 Methylophaga sp. UBA1464 | reverse complement strand
CTCCACCTGGATAGTTCCTCAAATTTGAATGTTAGACTGCATTTAATGCGCTACAAGTCTGATGACGATATGCCAAAATAGTAACAGACATACCTTAAGACGCTGAACAGGACCAAAACAGATATGACCTTGCGAGCAGTATTCAAAAAGTGGGCGGAAAGATATTTTTCTGATGAAGAAGCCGTCATTATGCTGATTGTACTGGTATTAGGCTTTGCTGTGATCATCTGGTTTGGTCGTATGTTAGCCCCTTTTTTTACGGCGTTAATCATTGCGTTTCTGTTGCAGGGCGTAGTGAATATGCTAACAAGGAGGCACGTGCCGCAAATGATTGCCGTGGCAATCGTTTTTGTCGGTTTTGTCAGTGTGATGTTAGCGCTGGCCTTTTTGTTGATGCCATTGTTATGGAATCAGCTGGTTAATCTGGTATTGGAAACACCCAGAATGCTTTCGAGCGGACAGCAATGGCTGGATGAGCTTCAGGCGCAATATCCCACACTGATAACTCCGGATGAAATTCAGAACTGGATCTCAATGGTGGCAAGAGAATTGAGTATCTACGGTCAGCGTGCACTGACTTTATCTTTAGCTTCACTAGGCAATGTGATTGGTCTGATTGTTTATTTGGTCCTGGTACCAATTCTGGTGTTTTTCATGCTTAAAGACAGAGAAAAGCTGGTGGGCTTTATTTTATCAATGATGCCGGAAAAACGTGGCTTGATGAGCAGGATTTGGAATGAAATGGATGGTCAGATTGCTAACTACGTGCGTGGCAAGGTGGTTGAAATCATTATTGTGGGTACAGTGGCTTTTATAACTTTTGCCTGGTTTGGTTTGCCTTATTCGGCATTGCTGGCCGTGTTAGTTGGATTTTCAGTATTGATTCCGTTTATCGGTGCCGCAGTAGCAACATTGCCGGTTGCAGCGGTTGCAGGCTTTCATTTTGGTCTCACTGAGGAGTTTGCCTATGTATTGGTGGCTTACGGAATTATTCAGGCCTTAGATGGCAATGTGCTGGTTCCAATTTTGTTTTCTGAAGCGGTTAATCTGCACCCGGTGTCGATCATTCTGGCCGTTTTGTTTTTTGGTGGGGTTTGGGGTTTTTGGGGTATTTTCTTTGCTATCCCTCTGGCAACCTTACTCAAGGCACTGGTGACAGCCTGGCCACGAAGTTTAAAATCACAAATTGCTTCAGATTAAGTAAGCATTTTATATTTATTTGTTCAAAATCAACCTAACCAAAAGTAGGTTGTTTTATGGATATCAATGTCGGTCTGATTTGGTATCACTCATATCAACTGGGTATCGTCTTTTGCTGGCCTTCCGATTGCCTTGAACCGTGAGTAAAAGACAAAAGGGGCTGGGATGCGAACCTATCCTCTGGTGACGGCGCCATTATGAATACATCAGGATCCATAAATGGTACAGCTAGTGCAGCAGGTATATGGCTGACGGGTGCTATTGGCTTGTCGGTCGCTTATGCTCATTACGAAATTGCCATTGTTTTATCGGCGCTGGGCTTTCTCATTTTCCAGGTCAGTAGCTTTTTTAAACACGAAACTTAATGCCTGACCCAAAATGATTAACGCATGTTAATGCACTCCCCGGGAAATCATCCCACTATCAAAATGAAAAAAATCTATATATATCAAATAGGAACACTAAGGCTAAAACGTTGTCCTGAATATTATTAGGGAGTTTTTCACACAGAAAAGCGTTCAATATTATTAATAATTTACCCTGATGGTGTTTTTTTATACATCTTCTGTAGAGGAGGCATTATGCCAAAAACTAAACTAGCTCTAACGATTCCTGCAGCATTATTGTTTATAACTCAGTCGGTATTTGCGGAAACCCATGTGGTTACTGCCATAGGTATGAAGTTTGAGCCTATGGTCGTTAAGATCGCGCCCGGTGATACCGTTCGTTGGGAAAACATGCCGACACATAATGTGGAAACCATTGAAGGTCTTGTGCCAGAAGGTACTGAAAAAATAATGTCTCCAATGGGTGAAAACTATCAACATACTTTTGATAAAGAAGGTATCTACGTTTATATCTGTACCCCGCATATCGGAAGCGGTATGGGTGGTGCCGTGATTGTAGGTGAACCGACTAATCTGGACGACATCAAGGCGTCTGATGCTAGCGGGGGCTTAGGGCGTGTAGTCAGAAAAGCCATTCAGGAAGCAGAAGCAATGTAACCCGATATTCAGAATCACACGTTAAAAACCTTCCGTTAAATGACGGAAGGTTTTTTTATGCCTTGGAGTTTTGTATTTGTTTATCCAATTATATTTGCAAGTCTGGTTATCGTTGTATATGTTAACGGTTCTTATTTACATTTAGGTATCAACATGAAAGTAATAAATTACCTGGCAGCGGCAGCACTGAGTTTTGGTGTGGCCACAATGGCGAAAGCGGAAACGGTAGAGCATTTTAAAGGCGAATCAGCCGAGTCATTAGAAGAAGCGGTAACGCACTTCAAACGCTACAACGATCGATTGGAGACATTACTGAAAAAAGACTCAATGTCGGCAGAAGATGTGACCAAAATCCATGAGCTGACTTATACCCTGGAAAATGCACTGGCCAAAATAAATGAAGAGCTGGACAAATTAGCTGCAACACTTGAAGAAGTGCACCTGGCCTCTGAAAAATATGATGCAGATGCAGTACGGGATCATGGTGAAGCTTATATGGAGGTTATCAAAACCATAAGCAAAATGGGAGATTCAAAGTCTTAATAACCTGGACCCGGGGTTTGTGAGAATTAAGTCTGAGCTTTAAATAAAGTACTGGGGGCGTGAAAGCTCAGCTTATTGATGTCAGCGGTTTGTTTTTGTCTGGTTACGTTCTGGCAGAGCATGAAAATTATCGACAGTATATTTTCGATGAAGTCATTGAAAACAAAGTTGGAAGCTACCGAATAACCTATTCCAGTTATTGCAGCATACGATTTTTATACTACTCCCATGACCTTCCAGGTCTTGGTTCTTCTGGATAATCTTGGGAAATGAAGAAACCTGCTCCCGGGTTAAAAAGCTTTTATGGCACGTTCAGAAAAAGCGGTTCAAACGAAATATACCGATAGACAAATCATACTGATGGATCTCGATAAACCATAAATACAAAAAGACTAACCCTAAAGATACCTGTAAAACACAATAAACCCACCAGAAAAGGTGGGTTTTTTTGTGCAAAAAAAAGCCCGCACAGGGCGGGCTTGTCGGCAATGGTGATGCAGAAACAGCAAATCTGGGAGAAATGGCTGTTTTTGTTACATATTTAAAACATGTTCTGCATACCTTCTCCGTCAACGTTGAAGCTGGTTAAAAGTCGTAAGTAATACCGCCGAAGAACAGACGCTCACGACCTGGTAATTTCCCTTCGTTTCGACTTGCCAGATATTCTTTATCAAACAAGTTTTCAACACCGGCAAACAGTGTTACACCAGAATTTGGTACTCGATAGTCAATGCTGGCATTCCAAATGGTTTGGCTTGGGATAATGCCCGCAACACCTGTACGACGCTCAGGATTTTCACCATCACGAAGTTCATCACGGGTATTTTCGTCATCAACATATTGCTTGCTAACGTGTTGTACACCCATACGTGCATTGATACCGCTGACGTGTTCATAACCAAAATCCAGATTTAACAAATGCTCAGGTGCATNNTCCTTGAAGGCCGCTAACATCTTCGACGCGAGTATTCCCATCATCAACAAATTGTTTGCTGACATGCTGTACCCCGATTCTCGCATTCACACCGCTTTGATGTTCATAGCCATGATCAATGTTTAACAGGTGTTCAGGTGCATATTGCATTCTGTTGCCATCGTTATCTGGGTTTTCAGCTTTCTTGTATTCAGCTGTCCATAAGTTGGTATAAGCACCTGAAATATAGAAATTATTGGTTGTACCATAGATATCACCAAAATTAATACGTCCAGCTAACTCAATACCTTGCTGCTCACTTTCACCACTGTTGTCAAAAGTCGCACCGTTATCTACAACTGTATTTTCAATATCGTTGTGGAACAGGGTTGCAGAGACAACAACGCCGTTAAAGTAAGCACTTCTGAAACCTAATTCATATAAAGTACTTTCTTCAGGTTCAGCTCTACCACCATCGGCTGTGAACTCACGATCTGCACGCGCTGGGGAAATCCCTTCATGCACACCAGCAAAGATGGTTGTATTGGCGATGCCATTCCAGGCAACCCCAAAACTTGGCAAAAACTCGGTGAAGTTATCATTTTCTTTTTCGCCAGTGAACTCATCCTTATCCGTGGTACGAACATCTTCCACACGGAACCCCGGAGTTAATGACCAGTTACCGATGTAAGTGGTGTTTTGTGCGAAATAGGAAATAGCTTGAGCGTCTAACCTTGAACCTTCGCGATCTTCACCTTCAATCAAGGCAAGCTTGTAGTCTTCACGTTGAGCAGGGTTGGTAGCAAAGACCTGCTGGCGATGTGCTTTTTCTTCGTGATAACGAATACCGACAATCGCGTCGTTTTCTAGGCCAAACAGACTATGTCCAAAGTCAGCACGCGTTTCAGCACCCCAGGTGTAGTATTGGCGTGGCGCATGACGGCCACCACAAATGCTTACATCACCTACTTCACTGGCAAGAATAGTCCCGCCACCAGCCGCAGGACAAGAGCGTAGACGTGATGAACTAAAACCATCACCATCAATACGACCAGTGTTAGACGCACGTAAACCGTTCCGGAAAGTATCCGTATAATAAGCCTGTGACCGTAAGGTAAGGTTATCATTGACTTCAAAAATATGACTCAGCTGAACAACATCACGATCCTGCTCCCAATCATCCAGATCAACTGTTGGATGACTAAATGGATCGCGATCATATTCATCAATGGTTAAGTAATTTTCTGTTTGATTACGACGATCACGGGTGTGAACCAGTTTTAAGCCAAGCGTTTGGCGATCAGTGATATTCAGTTCACCTTTAAAGCGATAATCTTTTACATCAAACTCACCACCTTTGAAGATGCCATCACCTTTGTTCTGGGTGAAATCGAACATCACGCCACCGATCTCATTACCAAAACCTACATTACCATGCAGTAAACGGTAATCCTGATTACCAAAAACTGTGGATACACTACCTTCGATTTCGCCATTACGCGGTACAGGTTTAGTAATAAAGTTAACCGCACCGCCTAGTGTTTGTGGTCCATAAAGGATTTGGCCCGCACCTTTAACAACCTCAATACGACTTACAGCGCTTGATGCTGGTGTGTAATGCACAACAGGATCTAAATATGGAGCAAGCTGCAACGGCATGCCATCTTCCATAATCATTGTTTTTGCACTGCGACGTGGATTTTGGCCACGTATACCAATATTGGTATCAAAACCCATGCTGCCATCCGCAACAACATGAACCCCTGGTACAGATCTCATTCTTTCAATATTGGAAATGGGGCGGCGCTCTTCAAGGTATTCCTCATCGATAATATCGAAAGAGCCTGGAACAGATTCAAGACGATCAGGCAAAATGCCGGTGACGGTCATTTTACCTGTATCAATTGCATCTTCCTCAGCCAGAACGGCATAAGGCATCAGCATCAGCGATGACATTATCGCCGAGCTGATGAGTTTTGGTTTTAGATTCATTTCTCTCTCCTGTGCGTAAAAAGCTCATGCAGGCTAGCTTTAGCCGTTTTAGCTTCATATAGGAAAAATTCCTAAAACAACGCAAATCACCACGCTAATCCAAGTGTTTATGCGGTTTAAGATGGCCATAGTTTGGGGGTGGCTGTTTTTAACCAATATGAATTTGGGAAGGAATTAAGTTGAAGTCATAAAAAACATGCTTTCTTGGATGGCCTGTAAATAGTTGGTTGTAAGTAGCCGTCCATCTGGTTTAATGCAGCCCCACCTGTAACGTGTTGTTTGAATGAAAAAAAACATAAAAAATTGTTGTATAAATGCAACGAGGTGATGCTTTTCACTTATTTTTATCGATGTTTTTCGGGAAGTTGCGCACATAATTTCAGGAGTAATGCCCTTTTTTTGCTAGTTAACACCTTTAATTGAGGATGAAAGTGCAAAACTATTTTGGCGTGTTGTAAAAACACCAAGAAAACGGATTGCTAACCATAAATTGTCCCAGGTCAAAGAAAAGGACTGAATTGCTTATAAATAGCGTTAGGGGGATGGTATGATCGGTAAAAATTTATCAAATTGGAGAGTCTAATGCGTCATTCCCGTTCAATTATTACTGCGGTCATTATTATTGCCATAGCGGTTTTTGTTGTGGCTGCTGTTTCATCCTTTATCTCTGGAAGCAGTGATCATTACGATCGACCAAGCTCTCCTAAGGAAGTAATCGAAAAAATGACGGAGGTTGCTGAGTCGACGGAGGAGGTTGCTCAATCAGAACCCACTTCGGAAATCAGTGAACAGGTTTCTGAGGCCTCACAGCAGGAAAAAGAAGCATTGCAAAGTAATACACACACAGAGGTAGTGGATAACGCGAGCGATGCGGTAGAGTCTGCCATTGAGAGCGCTCAGGAAACCAGTCAAAGTGTCAGTGAACGTGCCAGCGAAACTATTGCTGCGGCAGAAAATGCAGCTGCTGAAGGCCGGGCTGATGCTGAAGCAAGACTCGAAGAAGTCGCTAAAGAAGCTGGTATTAAGGCAGAGCCGGAAGAGGTGGCTGCTCCCGCCACGGTAGAATCAAAAAATCATACAGTGACTGCTCAAGGTTTGATTTATGAACCGCTTGTTGTCACGATTGCACCGGGTGATTCTGTATCCTGGACCAATATGAGTACACATAATACCGAGTCAATCGAAGGCCTGATTCCGGAAGGTGCAGAAATGTGGGTGTCTCAAATGAGTGAAAACTACAGCCGTACTTTTACTCAGGAAGGTATCTACATATATAAATGCACACCGCATTTCGGCGCTGGCATGGGCGGCGCTATTATCGTAGGCGAGCCAGTCAATCTGGAACAGATCAAAAACTCCGGCGCGAAGGGTGCTGCAAAACGATTGGTAAATAAAGCGGTCCAGGCAGCTGAAGCAATGTAATCCAAATCCCCCGTGAGGCAATTATTAACGCTTCCGGGGGATTTTTTTGTCTTTAATTCTTCGCCAAGGCAGCTGTCCAGCAATCAATAGACCCATTTAATAGACGTTTTTTCAAATACTTATCTGGTCCTAAAAGCTTTTTTCCGTTGAACACTAACACCTTTTGATTTTTTGCTGTATTCTTGCACGCTTCCTGACCGGTTGTCTGTTAACCATCAGGTCGCGGAGCGGTAGTTCAGTTGGTTAGAATGCTGGCCTGTCACGCCGGAGGTCGCGGGTTCGAGTCCCGTCCGCTCCGCCAATACAAAAGAAGGGCGCATTCTATGCGCCTTTTTTTTTGCTTAAATTAACCCACACTCGTGAAGAAGGTTCACTGCTATGTTGCATTTCATACGTGATCGCGCCCAAGGTTGGATTGCTTGGTTTATTGTTGGTTTAATCAGCATTCCCTTTGCACTTTGGGGGGTGAATTCTTATGTCACCGGACCAAGTGATGCGGTAGTAGCGAAGGTAAATGGTGAGGAAATCACCCGCTCTGAATTATTACAGGCAGTTCAGCGTTATCGTGAACAAATGCGGCAAATGATGGGAGATGAATTTAATCCCGATATGTTTGATGGTGCTGAAATACGCTATGCAGTCATAGATGATCTTATTGAGCAACGCTTGATTCGTTCAGCCTCTGATAAGCTGGGGCAACGAATAAGTGACCGTCAAATTGCCCAGTTTATTCAGCAGACCCCGGCTTTTCAACGCGATGGAAGTTTTGATACCGAGCAGTATCAAATGGTGTTGGCTCGTGCTGGATTCAGTCCGGCATCCTACGAAGCATCTTTGCGAAATGACCTTCTGGGGCAGCAACTTGTCCAGAATATTGAAGGCAGTACTGTAGTGTCTCAAGTTGAAGTTGAAAGACTGTTGAAACTTGAAAACCAGCAGCGTGAAATCGCTTATGGTGTGATAAAACTTGAAGACTTCCTGAGCGAAGTAGAAGTTGATGAAAGTGATGTGCGTGATTTTTATAACGCCAATCAATCAAGCTATACCACTCCGGAACAGATCTCGGTTGATTATCTTGAATTGTCACTTGATACGGTTTCGTCACAGATTGACGTTAACGATGAACAACTACAGCAATATTTTATTGATAATAAAACCCAGTTTGTCGGCCCGGAACAGCGTCGCGCAAGTCATATTCTGATTGAGGATAATGAACAAGCAGAGCAAATCCTCGCTGAAATTCAAACCAAGTTTGAAGAGGGGCAGAGCTTTGAAGAACTCGCAGAAGCTTATTCTGTAGATGTCGGTTCAGCATCTTCTGGTGGTGATCTGGGAACCATTCAACGTGATGTGATGGAAGCGACGTTCGAAGAAGCGGTATTTGCTTTAGAAAATGTAGGAGATATCTCCGAGCCGATTAAAACAGAGTTCGGTTATCACATCATTAAACTGACTGATATTGATAAATCCAGCAATGTTGATTTTGCTGATGTTAAAAATGAAGTAGCCTTGCAATACAGACGTCAGCAGGCTGAGCGTCAGTTTTATGATAAAGCTGAAGAACTGGCCAATCTTACTTATGAAAATCCTGAGACCCTGGATGTTGCTGCAGAAGCTTTAGCATTGGAGATTAATACCTCCGGTTCATTTACGCGCTCTGGTGGGAGTGGTATTGCTGAAAATCAGGCAGTTATAAAAGCCGCATTTTCTGATGATGTACTAAATGAAGATTTGAACAGTCAGGTTATTGAATTATCTGACACCCGACTGGTTGTGATCCGTAAGAACAGCTATGTGGATGCGACGTTACTGCCATTTGATTCTGTCTCTCCCGCAATTACCGAGCAAATTCGTTATCAACGTGCCAGTGATTTGGCATATATTCAGGGCGAAGCCAGATTACAGGAATTAAAATCAGGGGCCCCGGCAAACGAGGTATTTGTTGATAACTGGCAGCCGGCCGCATTTTATAGTCGTGATAGTCAGAACATCAGTGCCCAAATCCTCAATCAGGCATTTACGTTACCTAACGCGGAGTCAACGCAATATGCGGGCTTTACAGCAGATAATGGTAATTACGTTGTGGTCGCAGTAAGTGATGTGCAACAGGGGGCAATTGACGATATCGAGCCTGAAGTCCGTGATGGTTTGGTTTCAAACTTAACACGCCTGAATGGCAGTGCAGAAATGGCCGCTTTTCTCAGCGCATTACGCAGTGAGGCGAAAATTAAGATTTACGAATCGCGTGTAACCTCTGCCGATGAAGAATAATTATTACTTCTGGAATGAGTAAAAAAAGGCGCTTATAGCGCCTTTTTTATGACCAGTGTATCAATGACTTTGGCGCCGACACTGTCACCCCATATATTGACGACGGTACGAAAGCGATCCAGAAACCAGTCTACTGCCAGTAACAATGCAATACCGTCCAGAGGCAAGCCTACGGCACTGAGTACGATTACCATCGTCACCAGACCCGCTTCCGGTATCCCCGCTGCCCCGATTGCAGCCAGCGTTGCAGTGATAAACACAATCACCTGCTGGGTCATGGTTAAATCAATTCCATAGGCTTGTGCAATAAATAATACGGCTGCTGCCTCATAGAGTGCTGTGCCGTCCATATTTACTGTGCTGCCAAGTGGTAATACAAACTTGATGGCCTTATCGCTGACTTTATTTTCGCGAGCATTCTCCATTGTTAATGGCAGGGTAGCGGTTGAGCTTGCCGTACCAAAACCGGTAAATAAGGCTCGGCTCATGCCAATCAAATAGCTAAAGCCTTTACCGGCAATAAGTTGAAGTAGTAAGAATAGAAAACAAAAATGAATAAATAAGCCAGTCAATACGGTGACGACATGCCAGCCTACGGCTTGAATTTCTTTGTAAAGTTCTTCACCACCACCCGCCAGACCGATGCGCGCAGCAATCAACGCAAAAATCCCGATGGGAGCAAAATACATGATCCATATCACTAGTTTCATCATAGCTTCATTAATGCCATCAAAAACCGCAAATACCGGTTTAGAGCGGTTGCCAATAGTCGTTAGTGCCATGGCAAACAATATGGCAAAAACAATGATTGGTAATAATTGCATTTCGGTAGCTGAGGCAAACAGATTGGGTGAAATCAGTGACATGAAAATATCGGATATGCCGGTCCCCTGTTTTTCAAGAATACGCTCTGGAACTGTGGCATTGCCAAGCTCTATTCCAGCACCAGGTTGGATAATATTGACCACTACCAAGCCAATAAAGACAGCAACAGCCGTTGTAAGACCATAATAAAAAATGGTTGAACCACCTAAACGGCCCAGCTTTCTGACATCTCCAAGTGCCCCAATGCCGCTGATGACCGAGGCCACAATCAGAGGAATAATGATCATTTTAAGTGCATTGAGGAATAAATCGCCCATCCAGCCGATTTGCAATGACAACTCACCAAAAAACCAGCCAAATAAAACACCACTAATGGCACTCAAGATGATTAGAGCTAATAAAATGACGGCATGTGAGTGAGGCATGAGCTGTCCTTAATTTGCAATGGTTAAAACAAAAACAGGGCTTAACGCCCTGTTTTTATTAACTAAATGTACATCGGTTAGATTACTTGTCGCCAATGCCAACGATGTTGTATCCACCATCAACGTAGGTAATTTCACCAGTCACACCGGATGCAAGGTCTGAGCATAGGAAAGCGGCAACATTACCCACTTCCTCAATGGTCACATTGCGACGCAGCGGTGCATTACGTTC
>NZ_DCSO01000091.1:12727-17383 GCF_002325665.1 Methylophaga sp. UBA1464 | reverse complement strand
CGCTGCAGCTAAAGTTTTGATAGGCCCGGCGGAAACAGCATTGACTCGAATACCATCAGGGCCTAAAGAGTAAGCCATATATCTGACAGTCGCTTCCAAGGCTGCTTTGGCGACGCCCATAACGTTGTAATTATCAATGGCACGTTCGGCACCCAGGTAGCTTAAAGTCAGTAATGATCCATTTCGGCCGGCCATCATATTTTTGCCTGCTTTCGCCAATGCAGCAAAACTATAAGCACTGATGTCGTGTGCAGCAGCAAAGCCTTCGCGAGTCACGCTGTCAACAAAACTGCCCTGTAACTGTTCGCGTGGGGCAAATGCCACTGAGTGAACAATTGTGTCGAGACCATCCCATTGTTTGGCCAGATCATCGAAAACAGCATTGATCTGTTCATCGCTGCTGACATCGCAAGGGAAAATTAATGCTGGATTGGAGCCACATTCTTCAGCGATTTTTTCAACACGTGATTTGAGTTTGTCATTTTGGTAGGTAAAAGCCAGTTCTGCGCCTTCACGAGCCATCGCATGCGCAATACCGGCAGCGATAGAACGCGAGCTGGCCACGCCAACAATCAATACCCGTTTACCTTGTAGAAAACCCATGAAGTACTCCAGAAATTTAAAACCGATAAACTTACCTGATTTTGGCTGCTACTGGAAGAGGCAGGCAACGTACAATCCCGTTATACTCGCTATTTAACTGGATCCAACCTGGAATGTTATGTGCCGATTTACTGTATTGCTCTACACACTGTTATTTGCATTACTGTCAGGGTGTGACCTATCAGCTATAAACTCTCCATACCCGGCTGCAGAAAGTGAAGCAACTGTCAGTTACAGTTCATTTATGCTGCGTCCAAAGCATCTGGATCCTGCCCGTTCCTACGCAGCGAACGAAAGTCTGATTACTGCACAAATTTATGAGCCACCTTTTCAGTATCATTACCTCAAGCGCCCATATCAGTTAGAGCCTCTGACTGCAGCGATGATGCCTGAAGTTGAGCTGCTTGATAAAAATGGTGAGTTGATACCGGCATCACAACAGACTGCAGAAAATGTCGCCTTTTCACGTTATACCATCACCATTCGCCCGGGAATCGCTTATCAGCCGCATCCGGCATTTGCTCGCGATAAATCTGGACAATTGCTTTACCGGGATTTGGATGAACAAACTGCCCGCAAGATAACCACCATCATGGATTTTCCCATTCAAGCGACTAGGGAATTGAAAGCTTCTGATTATGTTTATCAAATAAAGCGTCTGGCTCATCCTGAAGTACATTCACCTATTTTGGGCTTAATGAGTGAACATATCTTAGGGCTGGGGGATTTTGCTGCAGAACTTGGCAAAATGCATCAAAAAAATCAGCCCATTGATTTACAAGCATTGCAGATTAGTGGCGTACGGGCTATTGACGACTATCGTTACCAAATTACGGTTTATGGCCAGTATCCACAACTGAAATATTGGCTGGCAATGCCATTTTTTGCCCCCATCCCTTGGGAAGCAGATGTGTTTTATCAGCAGACAGTTCTACAAGACAAGAATATTACTTTGGATTGGTATCCGGTTGGCACCGGTGCTTATCACATGATTGAAAATGATCCTAACCGCCGCATGGTGATGATTAAAAACCCTAATTTTCATGGTGAAACTTATCCCAGAGAAGGGAACCCCGGTGATGCTGCGGCCGGTTTGCTGGACGATGCTGGCCTGTCCATGCCGTTTATTGACAAGATTATTTATACCCTGGAAAAAGAAAGCACCTCGTACTGGGGAAAATTCATCCAGGGATATTACGATGTCAGTGGTTTAACCTCGGATAGCTTTGAACAGGCCATTCAGGTTTCTTCAGGCGGGTCCTTTGGACTGAGCGATGACATGATGAAAAAGGGCATAGATTTACAGTCTGCAGTGGGTACTACAACCCATTATATTGGATTCAATATGCTTGATTCGGTAGTGGGCGGTGATAGTGAAAGAGCTCGTAAACTACGACAGGCAATTGCTATTGCTATTGATCAGGAGGAATTCGTTTCTATCTTTTTCAACGGACGGGGGATCCCCGCTCAGGGACCCATTCCACCAGGTATTTTTGGTTATCGTGAGGGCAGGGAAGGCTTGGATCCCTACGTATACGAATGGCGGGATAATGCGGTACGAACCAGATCGGTTGATTATGCCAGAAGCCTGCTTGCCGAAGCCGGATATCCAAGAGGGCGTGATGCTGAAACAGGCCAGCCTTTAGTGCTATATTTTGATGTTGCTGCAGTTGGTCCCGATGCCAAGGCGCAACTGGATTGGATGCGCAAACAATTCCAAAAACTCAATATTCAGTTAGTGATTAGATCAACAGATTACAATCGCTTTCAGGATAAGATGCGCAGGGGACAAACGCAGATATTTAAAATAGGCTGGAGTGCGGATTATCCTGACCCGGAAAATTTTCTGTTTCTATTGTATGGACCAAATGCCAAAGCCATTCATAATGGTGAAAATAGTGCGAATTATCAAAACCCGGAGTTTGATAAGTTATTTGAGCAGATGCGAATAATGCCTGATGGGGAGCAACGTCAGGCGATTATCGACCAAATGGTGAATATTGTCCGGCATGATGCCCCTTGGGTCTGGGGCTTTCATCCCAAACAATTAACCCTTTTTCATGCGTGGAATAAAAATATTAAGCCCAATTTGATGGCCAATAATACGTTAAAGTATCATCGGATCGATCCGCTATTACGGGACCAGTTAAGAGCTAAATGGAACACACCAACCATCTGGCCGATAATTGTCTTGTTATTCATGTTTATTATGGCAATGCTGCCAGCGATTATTATTTATCGCCGGAAAAAACATCAACGGGCTGTGAATACTTGATACTGTTGATTTTGAGTATCATCCGGTACAATTAGTCTCGAATTTATTCTATGACTTCAGGCATGACTTAAATCAGGGAGAAAAGCACGTGGATTTGGCTACTTTACTGGGTTTTTTAATCGCCTGGAGTCTGATTATCGCCACCATTGCTCTCGGTGCTGCGGCAAGTACATTTATCAATACCCCTTCATTCATGATCGTCATTGGCGGCACTTTTGCTGTGGTTATGATGCGCTTTACGCTTAAACAGTTTATCGGCTCAATGAAAACAGCGACCAAAGCGTTTTTGCATAAATCTGAAGACCCTACTGAAATTATTACCAGTGTTGTGCAATTGGCAGGTATCGCCCGTAAAGAAGGCCTGCTGGCACTGGAAAGACAGGAGGTACAAAATCCTGCATTGGCATTGGGTATCCGCATGCTGGTCGATGGACATGAACCTGCTGTGGTCAGAAAAGCGCTGAATACTGAAATGAATGAAACGGTGAATCGCCACAGTATTGGTCAACAGATTTTCCAGCAAATCGGCGATGCTGCGCCGGCAATGGGCATGATAGGTACGTTGGTCGGTCTGGTACAGATGCTGTCAAACATGTCCGATCCAAAGTCAATTGGGCCGGCGATGGCTATTGCGCTACTGACAACGCTTTATGGTGCCATGATTGCCAATATGTTTGCATTACCTCTGGCCGATAAACTGGCGCTTCGTAGTAATGAAGAATTGATGAATAAAAGCATCATCATTGAAAGTGTGATGGGGATTCAGGAAGGACAAAATCCGAAAGTACTGGAAGAGTTACTGAAAAATTACCTTCCGGCCTCCAAGCGGGATGCTGAAGCTCCGGCTCCGGCTGAAGCCTAAATCACTCCCTGAAGCCGACTTAAATTATGAGCGAATCTGAAACGCAAAGTTTCAAAAAGCAGCAAAAAAGGGGATTGCCAGCCTATATGGCGACATTTGCCGATTTAATGTCGTTATTAATGTGTTTCTTTGTCTTGCTGTTATCTTTTGCCGAAATTGATGCTATCAAATATAAAATGGTGGTGTTGTCATTGGAAAAAGCGTTTGGTGTGCAACGTGACGTGGTGGCCGAAGCGATACCGAAAGGTACCAGCATCATCGCGCAGGAATTCAGTCCGGGTGAACCGAAACCCACTCCATTGAATATCGTCAGACAGGAAACCACGGATGAAACTCGCGATGTATTAAAAGTTACAATGGATGCTGAAGCAGTCGCAGAAGCTCAGGCAAAGCAGGTGGCTGAAGAGGTCGAGGAGTTCAAACAAGCGCTGGTATCTGAAATTGAACGTGGATTGATTGTTGTTGAAAATCAGCTGAACCGCATTGTCATTCGTATACGTGAGCGAGGCTCATTCCCTTCCGGTGATGCCACATTGAATCAGGACTTTGTGCCAATACTGAAAAAAATCAATGAAGTACTCACCCAGACGGATGGATTGATTGCTGTGGCCGGGCATACAGACAATATTCCGATTAGCACATCTCGATATCGTTCCAACTGGGAATTATCAACGTCCAGGGCAACGTCGGTGGTTCATGAGTTGCTCAGGTACAATACCATTCCGCCTGAACGGTTTGTGCTGGAAGGTTACGCCGATACCCGACCATTGGCACCCAATGATTCTGCTGAAAACAGGGCGACTAACCGTCGTGTCGAAATTGTTGTGTTAAAAGGCTCAATTGACGCGGACTTCACCCAATCTATTGATGATCTTATTCAACAGCATGATGTGATTGAAAGTGAAATTCAACCTGG
>NZ_DCSO01000091.1:12295-12593 GCF_002325665.1 Methylophaga sp. UBA1464 | reverse complement strand
ATTTTGTCTACCATAACAGAGACGGTTGTGAACGATAAAAAGTCTCAAACAGAATGTCATCAACCAAATATACCGATGCAAACAATGGTATTATTTGCAGGTTTTAATGACCAAATATATCACGTGCCATAACATCGCCACATGCGTCATAGAAGATTGAAAAGCCTTAATTTGAAAAATAAAACGGATGCCAAGGCAAGACCTGACCATCAAAAGGCACTGCGATAAGAAAGTAAGAGGTGAACATGCAAAAAATTTCCGTGGAAACCGGATTAGTGATTCCTTTGGATCGGCCCAA
>NZ_DCSO01000091.1:4512-12177 GCF_002325665.1 Methylophaga sp. UBA1464 | reverse complement strand
GTCGATACAGATGCCATTATCCCCAAACAGTTTTTGAAATCGATTAAACGCAGTGGCTTTGGCCCTAATCTGTTTGATGAATGGCGTTATCTGGACCATGGCGAACCTGGACAGGATTGCAGTAATCGCCCCTTAAATCCGGATTTTGAATTGAATCAACCACGTTATCAAGGCGGTACCATATTATTGGCGCGTGAAAACTTTGGTTGTGGTTCAAGCCGTGAACACGCGGTTTGGGCATTGGAAGATTTTGGTATACGGGTGATTATCGCCCCGAGTTTTGCTGATATCTTTTTCAGCAACAGCAGTAAAAATGGCATTCTCGCTATAAAACTTGATGAAAAACAGGTTGATAAATTATTCCATCAGGTTGAGGCTTCACCGGGCTATAAGTTGACGGTTGATTTACCCGAGCAAACTATTCTTTTACCTGATGGTGAAAAATTTCATTTTGAAATTGATAGCTTTAAAAAACACTGTTTGCTTGAAGGCCTGGATGATATCGGTCTGACTCTCAAACATACTGATGATATTAAAGCTTACGAAGCACGCCGCCGTGAACAGGCGCCGTGGTTATTTTCCTAATAATAAATTTTAAAAGTAATAACATTCATGACAAAAAAAATTGCAGTATTGGCCGGCGATGGTATCGGCCCGGAAATCGTTGCTGAAGCCGTCAAAGTTTTAAATGCTTTCAAGCAGGATGGTTTAGATATTGAACTGGAATATGGTTTGATCGGTGGTGCCGCCTATGATGAAACCGGCAGCCCACTGCCAGATGAAACCCTGCAGATGGCCAAACAGGCTGATGCCATCTTATTAGGCGCCGTTGGCGGTTATAAATGGGAATCATTGGATATCAGTGTACGTCCCGAAAAAGGTTTATTGGGTATTCGTTCACAATTAAACCTTTTTGCCAATTTACGTCCGGCCCTGTTATATCCACAATTAGCTGATGCTTCCACTTTGAAGCCCGAAGTCGTTGCTGGTCTGGATTTAATGATTGTGCGGGAATTGACTGGTGGTATTTATTTCGGCCAGCCAAGAGGGATTCGTACCCTGGAAAATGGTGAAAAAGAAGGCTACAACACCCTGGTTTATCGCGAAAGCGAAATTAATCGTATCGGTCGCGTGGCATTTGATATTGCACGCAAACGCCAAAGCCGCGTGTGCTCGGTAGATAAAGCCAATGTACTGGAATGCACGGAATTATGGCGTGAGACCATGACAAGCTTGTCTAAAGACTATGCTGATGTCGAATTAAGTCATATGTATGTTGATAATGCGGCAATGCAGCTGGTACGTGCACCGAAACAGTTTGACGTTATGGTGACCACCAATATGTTTGGCGATATTCTGTCTGATTGCGCGTCGATGCTGACGGGCTCGATTGGCATGTTGCCGTCTGCTTCACTGGATGAAAACGGTAAAGGCATGTATGAACCAATTCACGGATCAGCGCCTGATATTGCTGGACAAAACATTGCTAATCCGCTGGCAACCATTCTGTCAGCTGCTATGATGTTACGTTACACGCTTGATCAACCGGCTTTTGCAGATCGTATTGAAAAAGCGGTCAGTAAAGTTCTGGATCAAGGTTTGAGAACAGCAGATATTTTTTCCGCGGGCACGACTCGTGTGACCACTGCTGAAATGGGCGATGCCGTTGTGGCAGCGCTGTAACAAAAGAATTTAGGTGAATTGTGACTAAACAAGTTGATATTGCTGTTGTAGGGGCGACCGGTGCGGTAGGTGAAGCCATGCTTGAGATCCTGCATCAGCGTAAGTTTCCTGTAGGTAAAGTCTATGCCTTGGCCAGCGAACGCTCGGCTGGCTCAACCGTACAGTTTGGTAACAAATCGTTAATAGTTGAAGATCTGGCCCAGTTTGATTTTTCCAAAGTGCAGATCGGTTTGTTTTCGCCAGGTGCCAGTGTTTCTGAAATTTATGCACCCAAAGCGGCCGCCGCAGGCTGTATCGTTATTGATAATACTTCACAGTTTCGATATGACGATGATGTACCCTTGATTGTGCCGGAAGTGAATCCAGAGGCTGTGGTGGGGTACAAAAAGAAGGGTATTATTGCCAATCCCAATTGCTCAACTATTCAAATGCTGGTGGCATTAAAACCCATATATGATGCGGTTGGCATCAAACGTATTAATGTCTGTACTTATCAGGCAGTATCCGGAAGTGGTAAACCGGCTATGGACGAATTGGCTAAGCAAACAGCGGCGTTGTTAAATGGTCGACCTGTTGAAGCTGAAGTTTATCCTAAACAAATCGCTTTTAATGTGATTCCGCAAATTGACGTCTTCATGGATAACGGCTACACCAAAGAAGAAATGAAAATGGTGTGGGAGACTCGGAAAATCATGGGGGATAATGATATTCAGGTGAATCCTACCGCGGTTCGTGTGCCAGTGTTTTTCGGTCACTCAGAAGCAATTCATATTGAAACCAGAGATAAAATTACGGCTGAAAAAGCCAAGGAATTGCTCTCAGCATTTGAAGGCATCGTAGTGGTTGACGAGCATAAAGATGGTGGTTATCCAACCGCTGTCACAGAATCTTCGGGGCAGGATCCTGTATATGTAGGGCGTATCCGGGAAGATATTTCACATCCAAACGGTTTGAATTTATGGGTCGTCTCAGACAATGTCCGTAAAGGGGCTGCACTGAACAGTGTACAAATCGCCGAACTTCTGGTCGATAAATACCTCTAGGCATTGCTGAATTGTCAAGGAAGGGGAGTTAAATGAAACAGAAAACGTTGGCCAGTTTGTCGGTAGCTACGGCACTTGGTTTATTAACTCCCTTAACCGGGTACGCTTTTGGACTTGGACAGATAACCCTGCATTCAGCTCTGAATGAACCTTTCAGAGCTGAAATATCTGTCAATGCGCTCAGAGAGGATGAGCGTGGTAACTTACAAGTCAGGTTGGCTTCCACTCAGGATTTTGAACGAGCCGGGCTGGATAGAAGTTTTCTGCTAACACAACTGAATTTTGAAGTGGTTGAAGAGGCCAATTCGACGCGAATAATGATCACTTCTGATGTGCCAATTAAAGAACCGTTTCTGGGTTTTTTATTGGCAGCAACGACCGGCCAGGGAAAATTACTACGCGAATACACAGTTCTTTTGGATCCGCCTAAAGAGTTGTATCGTAATCAGGCAAGTCGTGCGCCATCAGGTTCATCTCTTTCCCAGCGAAGCCAACCAACACCTGTAGCGTCACGCCAGGAACCAACGGCATGGACAGCAAGCCGTGATAACGTGTCTGAGTATAAGGTACACTCGCGTGACACCTTGTGGAGCATTGCAGAGAGAACCAGGCCTTCAGCAAATATTACAATGCAGCAGATGATGTTAGCTCTGCTTAACGCAAATCCCCGGGCATTTCAGCAAAATAATGTTAACAGTCTCTATGCGGGCAGTACGCTTAGAATTCCTTCAACAGACGAAATTACTCGCATTTCTGCCAGCGAAGCAAAACAGACGGTTGATCAGCAAAATGCTACATGGCGAAACCGTTCACAGGCCGTTACGCCAGTACCAACCGCAAATGAAGTAGCACCATCAATATCAGTAAATGAGGAGGCTTCTCCGGAAATTGATGCGGAAGCTGATGATAATGCTGTAGCGAATCCTGATGACGAATCAGCTTCATTGCAAGCCGATGAGGAAGATGCCGCTGCAGAGAGTGCCCGTTTGAAATTAATTGCAGCTACAGAAAACAGCCTGCTTGATGCTGATCCAGAGATTAATGGTGACCCTGATTTACAAAAAATAAGTGAGCAACTGACTCTGGCCCAGGAAACAATAGAGGCCCAATCTCAGGAAAATATTGATTTTAAAAATCGTATGGATGCGATGGAACGCCAGCTGGATACCATGCGGCGTCTTATTTCTCTGAAAGATGCAGATATGGCAAGACTGCAGAGCTTGCTAGAGCAGGATGAATCGCAGATGGATTTAGCCACGCTCGTCGATGAAGCTAATGCCATTCTGGAAGGCAGTGAAGCTGACAATATCGCAAATCTGAATACTTTATCCGAAGATGCCACTCCTAAGAGTGATGACGATAATGATTGGCAACCTGTTGAGATTAACAATGGCGAATCTGTCTCAGGCATCTTAGGTGAGGGTGAAGCATTACCAGAGTTGAATGAAGACTCTTATGGCGTTATAGCTGAAACTGATGAAGATAAGGCTGCGGAACAAATGGATACGCAGCTGGATGAAAGTACCGCTGATCCAACAGAATTGGAAACAGCCTCAGCAGAGGTTGATGTTGCCATTGATGAAGCTGCCCAGATGCTGGATCTTGACCAGCAGCAGATGGATTCTCTTTACCAAAGGGTCCAGGCTTTTGTCATAGCCCATAAGGTTGAATCCTTGCTTGCGGTATTACTGTTACTGTTAATTTTGTGGATGATCTTACGTCGCAGCCAGCGTGAAGTCAGCTGGGATGATGCCGTCAGTAAAATCCAAAAAAATAAACCTGTCAAAGCAGACCCCGAAGCGGGCACTGTCAATATTGTCGCGCCATCAGTAGATGAGATAAACACCTCGGTAGAAAGCAAAACCAAAACAGTTGAAGAATTGGTCGAACAGGCAGAAATGTTTGTCGGTTATGCGGACTATGTGCAGGCAGGGACCGCACTTGAACAGGCTCATCATCAAGCTCCCGACGATAACGATATTGCTGCAAAATTGATGTTTGTGTACTACAAACAGCAAAAATCTGCAGATTTCATTGCCTTGTTGAATACCACTGGGATTGATGAAACCCATCCTCAGTGGCCAGAGATCAGAAACTGGGGCAATCAGTTACTGCCACATAATCCATTATTTGCTGAGCAATCAGAAGCAATGGATGAAGAAAGTACAGTGCAAGAGGAAGCCAGAGTCAATATTGAAGAAGACAGCGCTACAGAACAACCACAACCACTGGATTCCTCTGCTGAGACGGAAGAATCCGATCATATAGACTTCAATCTGGACGATTATACAACCGATTCGGCTCAATCTTCACAGGGTGATGAAGTGTATCAGCGTGATGAGGAAGACTTGTTGCCATTTAATCTCAATGAAGTGGCAGAAAAAGATACAGAAATTGAAACCGAGGAGCCGGATGTTCAGTTTGCTGAAGATGACAACGATTTACGAATAGATTTAGATCAGGATAATGTCTTGCAGCCTGATTCATCTGCCCCCGACATTCTGGATTTGGCTATTGATGAATCTGAAGAAGATGCAGAGCAAGTTGCCTCAGATGAGTCTGAGGAAGTTATATCACTTGATTCTGACGAGTTGGATTTATCTGCTTTTGAAATTGAAGATGAGCCTGCAACAGAGACTGATGATGTTATCGAAGATTATTTGAATCTGGATAGCAGTTTAGACGATGAAGAGCTGGACTTTGATCTCAGCGACTTTGATTCAATAGATGAAGCCGAAACTAAATTAGATCTGGCAGAGGCATACAAGGATATGGGCGATCCTGAGGGTGCAAGAGGTATCCTTGAGGAAGTCCTTGAGCAGGGCACTGATGAACAGAAAAAACGAGCGCAAGAACTGCTCGATTCTTTGATATAACGGTTCATCTGTGAGGATAGCCCTAGGTGTCGAATATGACGGCAGCCAGTTTCATGGCTGGCAGTTTCAGCCAGGACAGCGCACCGTTCAGAGTGAGTTGCAAAAAGCAGTTTCATTGATCGCTGATGCACAGACGGAAGTTTTTGCTGCAGGCCGGACTGATACTGGTGTCCACGCATTAAATCAGGTTGTTCATTTTGACACCGAGGCGATGCGCGAAGACCGTAACTGGTTGTTGGGACTGAATTCCAACCTTCCACATGATATCTGTATTAAGTGGGTCAAGCCTGTTCCTGAAAAATTCAATGCCCGTTTCAGTGCAAGCAAACGCCGCTATCGTTATTTAATCCTCAATCGTGACAGTCGTTCCAGCGTACATCATCAGCGGATGTGGTGGGTTTACAAATCTCTTGATGAACATAAAATGCAGCTGGCTGCTGATTTGTTGCTTGGACAACATGATTTTTCTGCCTTCAGAGCACAGGAGTGTCAGGCGAAAAGTCCGGTTAAAACCTTGGATAAATTAATTGTTACTCGACGTGATGACTGCATTGCTGTGGATGTTGAAGCAAAATCATTCCTTCATCATATGGTACGTAACTTATTAGGTGTACTGGTTCCGGTAGGTGAAGGAAAAAGACAGGCAGAATGGGCTTTGGAAGTGTTACAAAGCCGGGATCGGAAAATGGCCGGTGTCACCGCACCACCTCAAGGTCTTTATCTGACAGATGTGGTTTATCCCGACGAATATTTATTGCCGACAGTGTCAGGTTTTCCAGTGCTCTGGTAAAGTATCAGGCTAACATTTGGAAAGCTGATAACCTCAGATGAGAACCCGCGTTAAAATATGTGGCATTACGCGTCGCCAAGATGCTGAATTTGCTGTGAAAAGCGGGGCGGATGCTATCGGATTGGTTTTTTATGGGCCGAGTCCCAGAGCCGTGACAATAGAGCAGGCCGCCGCAATTACAGCGCAGTTACCACCTTTTATCAGCAATGTGGGTTTATTTGTTAATGCAACTGCTGAGGCAGTCTGGCAAACGCTTGAACAGGTACCGCTAGGTTTATTGCAATTTCATGGTGATGAATCTGCAGAGTTTTGTGCGCAGTTCAAAATGCCGTATATCAAAGCAATACGTATGCAGTCAGTAGCAGACTTGCAACAGGCGGATAAAAGATTCCCGGAAGCATCCGCCTTATTGCTGGATAGTTATCAACATGGTGTGCCCGGGGGAACCGGTCAGACGTTTGATTGGTCAATGATTACGGCTGTTAGCAAGCCATTGATATTGGCGGGTGGCCTGACAGCTGAAAATGTTGCACAAGCTATTCGGCAGGTTTCGCCTTATGCAGTGGATGTGAGTGGCGGAGTAGAAGAGTCGAAAGGACTTAAAAGTAATAATAAAATAAGCGCATTCATGCGAGAGGTGGCAAATGCCTGAGACACAGATTGATGATTACTTTAAACATTACCCGGATGAGTTAGGTCATTTTGGGCCCTATGGTGGTCGCTTTGTAGGCGAAACCTTGATGGGCGCTATTTATGAGCTTGAAGAAGCCTACAAACAATATAAAAACGATGCAGCTTTTCAAGCTGAAATGGATAAAGATCTGGCCGACTTTGTTGGTCGGCCTTCACCAATTTATCATGCCGAAAACTGGACACGAAAGTTAGGCGGCGCGCAGATTTATTTAAAACGCGAAGACCTCAATCATACCGGTGCGCACAAAGTAAACAACACAATCGGCCAGGCGTTGCTGGCGAAACGGATGGGCAAAACCCGTATTATTGCTGAAACCGGTGCCGGTCAGCACGGTGTTGCTACGGCAACGGTTGCTGCGCGACTGGGAATGGAATGTGTCGTTTACATGGGCGCTGAAGATGTTGAACGTCAGGCACAGAATGTCTATCGCATGAAGCTGCTGGGGGCAGAAGTCGTGCCTGTTCAGTCAGGTTCTAAAACACTGAAAGATGCTTTGAATGAAGCCTTGCGAGATTGGGTCACGAATGTTGATGATACTTTCTATATTATTGGCACGGTTGCCGGGCCGCATCCATATCC
>NZ_DCSO01000091.1:0-4355 GCF_002325665.1 Methylophaga sp. UBA1464 | reverse complement strand
CGCCGCATCCATATCCGGCCATGGTACGTGATTTTCAATCTGTTATCGGGCGTGAAGCGCGTCAGCAAATGATCAATACTACCGGTAAGTTACCGGATGCATTGGTTGCCTGTATCGGTGGCGGTTCAAATGCTATTGGTCTGTTTTATCCCTTTATTGAAGATAAATCAGTTGCAATGATTGGTGTCGAAGGCGCTGGTCATGGTCTGCAAACCGGCCAGCATTCGGCTCCCTTATCCGCCGGTACACCGGGTGTTTTACACGGCAACCGTACCTACCTGATTCAGGATGCTGCGGGACAAATAACTGAAACACACTCGATCTCTGCTGGACTGGATTATCCTGGTGTGGGGCCTGAACATGCGTGGTTAAAAGATATTGGTCGTGCGCAGTATGTCACCGTGACGGATAACGAAGCTTTGGATGCATTCCATGAACTAACGCGTACCGAAGGGATTATTCCCGCTTTGGAGACCAGTCACGCATTAGCATATGTTTCCAAGATAGCCCCAACGATGTCGGCAGATCAAAGTATCCTTATAAATGTTTCAGGACGTGGTGATAAAGACATGCATACGGTTGCAGCCATGGCTGGTCTGAATTTCTGAGGAATATAAAATGAGTCGTATTAAAGAATGTTTTGAAAATCTTCAGGCAGATGGGCAAACGGCACTTATTCCCTATGTCACGGCGGGTGATCCAGAACCATGGGTAACGGTACCATTGCTACATGCGCTGGTTGAAGCTGGCGCTGATATTATCGAGTTGGGTGTACCCTTTTCAGACCCGATGTCAGATGGTCCGGTGATCCAAAAAGCCTGCGAGCGGGCATTGAAGAATGATGTTACGCTGAATTCAATTCTGGATATGGTGAAACAATTCAGAGAAAAAAATAACCATACTCCGCTGGTATTGATGGGATATGCCAATCCACTTGAGGCGATGGGCTACGAAACGTTCGCCAAAAAAGCACAGGCGGTCGGTGTGGATGGTGTCCTGACAGTGGATATGCCGCCAGAAGAGTCGGACGAGTTCAAACGTTTGATGGATGCACACGATATCGACACTATCTTTCTGGTTGCACCGACGACCTCTGCTGAGCGAATGCAGAAAATTGCTCAATATGCCAAAGGCTTTATTTATTATGTATCCATTAAAGGTGTGACCGGTACGGCTGCGCTGGAAATTAATGAAGTAACTGCCAAACTCGAAGAAATTCGTAAATACACGTCGTTACCTGTTGGCGTTGGCTTTGGTATCAGAGATGGTCGTTCGGCAGCGGCAGTAGCCCAGGTCGCTGACGCTGTAGTCGTTGGGAGTACTTTGGTACGCTGTATTGAAGAACATGCCAATCGTCCACAGGAACTGCCTGCTGCAGTTGCAAGTATATTAGCCGAAATGCGTCATGCAATTAATGCGCGTGATTTAGCAAGCGTCACGGCTTAATGAGAGATAAGGTGACAAAATGAGTTGGTTTGAAAGATTACTTCCGTCTAAAATCCGCACCAGTGGTCGCAGTCGTTCTGTGCCGGAAGGTGTCTGGTGCAAATGCCCGGCATGTGACAATGTGCTTTACCGGGCAGAACTTGAGCGAAATCAGATGGTGTGTCCAAAATGCGACCATCATCAGCGGATTAATGCCCGCGTTCGACTGGAAAGTTTTCTTGATGAAGCCAACCGTCAGGAAATTGGTACTGAAGTAAAACCCGTTGACACGCTTAAATTTAAAGATAGCAAACGGTATCGTGACCGTATCACCCAGGCACAAAAAACAACGGGTGAAAATGATGCTCTGTTAGCCATGCAAGGTACCTTAAAGGGGTTACCTGTAGTCGTTGTTGCATTTGATTTTGGCTTTATGGGGGGGTCAATGGGGTCAGTCGTCGGCGAAAAGTTTGTCCGTGCGGCAAAGGTTGCACTGGCCAAAAAATTGCCGTTAATCTGTTTCGCTGCCAGTGGCGGTGCACGCATGCAGGAAGGTCTGTTTTCGTTGATGCAAATGGCCAAAACCAGTGCGGTTTTATCACAACTTGAAGATGCCGGTATTCCTTATATTTCTGTAATGACTGATCCGACAATGGGGGGCGTGTCAGCCAGTCTGGCAATGCTTGGCGACATCAATGTGGCTGAGCCGAAAGCATTGATTGGTTTTGCCGGGCCGCGTGTTATTGAACAAACTGTCCGTGAAAAACTACCTGAAGGTTTCCAGCGCAGTGAGTTTTTGCTGGAACATGGTGCCATCGATATGATTATAGATCGTCGCGAAATGCGGGATCGTCTGAATAATCTGTTGACCATGATGCAAAACCGAATAGCTGTATAAATACGGTTTATGCGATTCAATAGCTTGCCAGAGTGGCTGGCATGGCAGGAACAGCTCCATTTCACTGAAATAGATCCCGGCCTGGATCGCATCCGTGCGGTCTGGCTGCGTATGTATGCCGATAATAAACTGCCGTTCCGAATTGTGACGGTTGCTGGTACTAATGGCAAAGGATCCTCGGTTGCTTTATTAGCCTCTATTCTCTCAGCTGCTGGCTATCGTACAGCTTGTTACACCTCACCACATCTGTTGCGTTATAACGAACGTATTGTCGTGGATGGTCAAACAGCTACTGATACACAGATTTGTGAAGCATTTGAGCGCATTGACAAGGCGCGTGCTGAAATTTCACTGAGTTATTTTGAGTTTGCCACATTGGCCGCCGCTGATATTTTCTGTCGACAGAATATTGATATCGCAATACTTGAAGTTGGCATGGGCGGACGGCTTGACGCAGTGAATCTGTTTGATGCCGATATTGCGTTGATTACACCGATAGGGCTCGACCATACTGTGTGGCTGGGCGATACTCGCGAGCAGATTGGTGTTGAAAAAGCCGGCATTATGCGGGCCGGGCATCCAGTTGTCTGTAGTGAGTCTTCTCCACCCAGCACCGTTGTTGAGATCGCGCATAAATTAGGTGCGTCAGCCTATATTGCGGACAAAGATTTCAGTGCTGAATCGCATGACAAAGCCTGGCATTGGCACAATACCCGCCACAATCTTCAGAACTTACCACTGCCCGCGTTGCTGGGGTGTTATCAAATTCAAAACAGTGCGGCGGTATTACAAGTTATCAGTCTGCTGAAAGATGCCGGAATGGAAAAAATTAACGAAACGGCAATTCGTGACGGTTTAGTTCAAGTCAGACTTGCCGGCCGCTTTCAGATGATTGATGGACCCATTATTCATATCTTTGATGTAACACATAATCAGCAAGGTGCTGAGAACCTGGCAAAACTTATACAGGAAATTCCATGCCGCGGCAAAACCCATGCAGTTATCGCCATGTTGCGGGATAAAGATAGTCGGGCGGTTTTTGACGCACTGATTCCAGTGATAGACGATTGGTTCATCGGCGGACTTAACGGAAGCCGGGGGCAATCGGCAGAGGATTTGGCAGCGGGCCTGCAGGGTAAAATTACTGATGACAGGGTGCATGTAGCTGAATTGGTAGAAGAGGCCTATAACCTTGCTCTGGAAGACGCTGTAAACGGTGACCGAATATTGATTTTTGGTTCATTTCATACTGTTGAAGCTGTTATGCGGCATATCCCTGAATTTATCAATGAACCTTTATCTGCATCAGCTTGATGCTGCTTTATACATAGTTTCAATTTCGTTTTTAAATTGTTCCAGCACCATAGCGCGTTTTACTTTTAAGGTGGGGGTTAACAGGCCGTTTTCGATAGTCCATGGCTGCAAGGTCAGATGCACCCGTCGAATTCGAGCATAAGCCGGAAACTCGAATAACCATTGTCTGAGTAACCGGACAAAATGCTGTTGTAGCACTTTACTGTTCAGACTATCGTTAGATAGCGGATCCAAACCCAGCTGCTGGGCAATTTGTGGCCACTTCTCTCCATTTATGACCAGTAAAGCTGCTAAATAAGGCTGGCCTTCACCAACAATTAAAGCCTGTTCAATCAGTCCGTTACTGATGATGGTGGCTTCAATATCGGCAGGTGGTACTTTCTCGCCATTATTGAGTACCAGAATATCTTTGATTCGACCGACAATGTGGATGTGTCCACTTTCACTGATATGGGCTTTATCCCCAGTGTGAAGCCAACCATCAGCATCAATGGTTTGTGCTGTGGCTTTATGATTATTCCAGTATCCCAGCATATTCCCCGGACCTTTAACTTGCAGTTCATCATCCTTGCCGATACGGACTTCAACGCCTCTTATTGGTCTGCCAACGCTTGACGGATCATTGCTTGAAGGTTCATTGACACTGATAACCGGACTGGTCTCTGTGAGCCCATACCCCTGGAGCAATGTTAAATCCAGACCAATGAACATTTTAGCG
>NZ_DCSO01000040.1:30130-30416 GCF_002325665.1 Methylophaga sp. UBA1464 | reverse complement strand
AGGTAAAGCGCATGAGGAGCAATCTGGATTTCCAGGTATAAATCTCCAGGCTTACCGTTCATATTGGCTTTACCCTGGCCGGTTAAGCGAATTTTCTTGCCGGGTTCAATGCCCGCAGGGATCTTGACACTGACAGTACCGGTTTGAGTTGCGCCCGCAGGACGACGGATAGACTTATTCGCCCCGTTAAAAGCATCTTCCAGTGAGATGGTAATTTTGGCGTTAACATCTTCGCCCCGGGCAAAGAAATTATCGTGTCGGCCGCCACCCATTCCGCCCATGCCAC
>NZ_DCSO01000040.1:27516-30040 GCF_002325665.1 Methylophaga sp. UBA1464 | reverse complement strand
GCCACCCATTCCGCCCATGCCACCGAACATGTTTTCAAAAAAACTGCTGAAGTTACCCTGTCCGAAACCACCGACATTTTCTTCCCAGCCGGGAGGTGGTGAGAATGATTGACCATGACGAAACTGTCCGCCAAACTGATCGTACTGGGCACGTTTTTCCTTATCGCGCAGAACCTCATAAGCCTCACCGACTTCCTTGAATTTATCTTCGGCATTTGCTTCTTTGCTGACATCAGGATGATATTTACGCGCCAGTGTACGGTAAGCTTTTTTAATCTCCTCCGGTGTCGCAGTGCGGCTTACGCCAAGGATCTTGTAATAGTCTTTATATTCCATGGGCTCTTTCGGATAAAAATTGATCTGGGTCAATAGATGGGGATGATAGGACGTTTTTCAACGCCTTTTAAGGATTTTTCTGATGTGTTGCAAAAACACCACATGAGAAAATTACAAAACTACATAAAACAACAACGTCAGGAACTACAGCTCATGCCGATTTTACGAAAACTACCACTATTAATGGCCTTGGCCAGTCTGAATATTGCCTTACCAGCACACGCCCAGGAAGAAGAGGATTTATCGCTTGACGAACTGGTTGTGACCGGAACACGTTCAGGCACACCCATTCTTGAATTAGCAGGAAATACCGGAAAAGTTTCGGAAGAAGAAATCGATTTGGTGCGTCCCGATCACATCACCGAAGTCATTAATCGTATCAGCGGTGTGAATATTCAACGGGGTAACGGGCAGGAGCATCTGACCTCTATTCGTTCACCTGTATTAACCGGTGGTGCTGGTGCCGGATCATTTTTGTTTCTGGAAGACGGTATTCCTTTACGTGCAGCAGGTTTTGCCAATGTAAATGGTCTGTTTGAATCCAATTATGAACAGGCTGGTGGCATTGAGGTGGTCCGTGGTCCGGGCAGTGCGTTTTATGGTTCCAATGCGGTTCATGGTTTGGTTAATGTCCTGACTCGCGCACCATCTCTGGATTTAGAGCGTCAAGTCGATTTTTCAGTTGGTCCGCATGACTTGTACAAATTTAAAGGTACTGTCAGTGACACCGTAGGTCGTCATGGTTACCGTGTCAGCGTTAACGGCACAACCGATAATGGTTATGCCGAAGATGCCGGATACGATCAGCAAAAAGTCACTTTGCGTCATGACTATTACGGCGATCAGGACAGTTTCAAAACTATTTTCAGTGCGACGAATCTGAATCAGAAAACAGCGGGTTACATTGAAGGTTTTGAAGCCTATAAAGACGGTAGTTTAGCCAGAAGTAACCCGAACAAAGAACGTGGCATCGATGCCTACCGCAATGCAAAGTCTTTCCGTTTATCAACTGAATGGGAACGACAGCTGAACGACTCCACTTCTTTTCGTTTAACGCCATATATGCGCCATACTGAAATGGATTTTTTGATGCATTTCTTGAATGGCCAACCAGTTGAAAAGAACAAGCACACCAGTGCTGGCTTATTGTCTGCTCTAACCAAAGAGCTGGATGGCGGTCATACCATTATTGTGGGTACCGACATTGAATATACAGAAGGTGATTTATCCGAAGTACAATTCAACCCGACAGTAGGCCCATTTGCGCAAGGCGTGCACTACGATTATGAAGTCGATGCAACCGTACTCGCACCATATATTCATTCTGAATGGCAGGTTTTAGATAAAACCCGTGTAACTGCAGGTGTTCGTTATGAATACACCAAATACGATTACACCAACAATACCGATTCCGCGACTATCCCGGGTAACACCCGATATTTACGTCCGGATAGTGGCAAAGACACTTTCAGCAACCTGAGTCCCAAACTGGGTTTGGTGCAGGAACTGACTGACAATACCGCTGCGTTTATCAATTATGCGCGCGGTAATCGTGCACCACAGACAACAGATCTCTATCGGATTCAGCAGCGTGGGGCTACCGGCGGTTCAGCAGATTCTGAACAAATTGATAGTGTAGAGATAGGGGTTCGTCGGGTTGGTGAGGGTCTGCAATATGAAATCGCGGCTTATCAGATGAAGAAAAAAGATTACTTCTTTACTGACAGCACACAAATCAACGTACCAGATGGCAAAACCAAACATACCGGTCTGGAACTGGGAATGTTTTATCCGTTTAATGAATTATTTGATATCGGTGCCAATGTCACCTTTGCCAAGCACGAATATGACTTTGACAGAGAGACCAGTAATATCGGAAAAGGTAACTATCTGGTGACAGCTCCTAAACGTATGGCCAATATCCGGTTAGGCTGGAATGTAACACCAAAAAGTCGTGCTGAACTCGAATGGGTGCATATGAGTGAGTACTACCTGAATGATGCAAATGATAAAAAATATGAAGGCCATGATGTGTTTAATTTGCGTGCCTCACATGAAGTGACTGAGAGTCTGACACTTTATGGCCGCGTACATAATCTGTTCGATACGGATTATGCTGAACGCGCAGACTTTAACGGTTTCAGTCAACAATACCGTTACTTTGTTGGCGAACGCCGTGGCTTGCATG
>NZ_DCSO01000040.1:12708-27441 GCF_002325665.1 Methylophaga sp. UBA1464 | reverse complement strand
CTTTTTTATTTCAACGTAGCCGTTTATTGGCGATGGGATTTACGCGCTTCCAGTCTTCGCAAAAACTCTCGCATAATATCGTCATATAAAGCTGGCCCCAGATAAGCATCTTCCACACCGCTATCGATGCTCGGATTGTCGTTAATTTCAATTAACACCACCCGGCTGCCACTTTGCTTAATATCGATACCATAGAGCCCATCTCCCACCAATTTCGCCGATTTTGTAGCAATTTTTAGCACTTTTTCCGGTACTTCGGAAATTGGCACCGCGGCTGATTTACCTGAATCGGTGCCTTTTTTGGTGTTGTGGTTATAGATCTGCCAGTGGCCTTTACTCATAAAATACTGACAGGCATAAATTGGCTTGTTGTTGAACACACCAATTCGCCAGTCGTAATCAGTGAACATAAATTCCTGCAGTAAGATTATCGCCGATTGCTGGAAAAACTCTGCCGCGTTACTTCGCAGCTCATCAACATTATTGACCTTGATAACCCCTTTGGAAAATGCACCGTCAGGAATTTTCATTACCAGTGGAAAAGTGGCTTCTGCACCGATTTTTTCCAGACCGGCTTTATCATTGCGATACAGCAGATGCGATTCCGGCATTGGCAAATTATGTTTTTCCAGCAGTTCTTTCAGATAGATCTTATTGGTGCAGCGGATAATTGATGTCGGGTCATCAATGACAACCAACCCCTCGCTTTCAGCCCGCCGGGCAAATTTATAGGTGTGATTATGGATCGCTGTTGTTTCACGGATAAACAAGGCGTCATACTCAGCAATCCGAATATAATCTCGCGGTGTGATCAATTCCACATCAATACCGATACGCTTACCACTGGCGATAAAACGTTTTAATGCCGTCGCATCGCTGGGCGGCATTTTTTCATCCGGGTTATGCAAAATGGCCATGTCATAACGATATTGGCGACGTTTGGAAGGTTTGCGCCATAATTTATGACTGAACGCATCCAGCGCATTGGCAAAATTATCCTGTTCACTGTCACTGAGCTGATTGAGTGGAGCCGCTTTAATAGACGAAATCAGCCAATGACCTTTATGACTGAATTCGATTTCGATGATTGGGCAGGGATACTGTTCGAAGATCTGTCTGGCCAGCTTTTGCAGACCCTTAAATTCACACTGGCCAAAAAAAACTTTGAGGTTAAAGCTGGTCTCGGATTGTTTATCGCTGGCGGCGATGACTTTATCGAGCTGTGTTCCAAAATCGGATAAGTCGTAGGCATACAGGCTTTTGCGAGATAAATCATTGATGGTTCGCAAACTTGGCATTACCCGATGCCCACGTGCTTCGGCCACCATGGAACAGTAATAGCCGGGGCTCAGGTATTCCAAGCCATGACAAAGGTTAATAATTTGCGCACGCTCGCTCGCAGTAGGAGAGGGCGTTTGCAAATAATCATCCACAGCGATGACCTGCGCACTGGGAAAATAAGGCGCCCAGTCTTCAATATTTTCCAGGATTATCAGATGGTTAGTCATATGATGTTAGCGTTGCTCCGATTCAGGTTAGCCAGACGATTTGTGCATCATAAAGTGATTGTGTCATGGTTGTGATAAATATTTTTGCCACTATGCAGTTTATCTGGTCAAAATCATAAAAGTCGCCTATTCTTCGCCGAAATTTTATGTACAGGAGAGTTGTTGCCATGTATGCAGATGCCGTTCTGAGCGTGTTTTCACAACGCTATGCTGACGCAAGAGACAAGTTTATCTCAGCAGTGGAAACAAGCTCCATTGTCGAGCGGGTCAATAATATTGTCCACCCGCTACGTGGGCCGAAAAACGAACGCTTATTCTGCGATATTGCCTGGGCCGGCAGCCCCAAGGCAAAAAATATTCTGGTGTTAGTGTCCGGAATACATGGTGTTGAAGGTGGTGTGGGCTCTGCCATTCAATCGGATTTTGTGGGACGTCATCGACGATTACCTGCTGATGTGTGTGTGGTCATGGTTCATGCATTAAATCCCTGGGGATTTGCCTGTGCCAGTCGCAATGATCATGAAGGTATCGATATCAATCGTAATTTTGTCGACTTTGATTCCAAGTTACCGGATTCTGATGAGGCGGTAGCCATCTGGGAAAAACTGAGTAAAAAAAAGGATGCCGTTGAGCAGGTTGGTGACCAGCGGGAGCAGTTTGATAAGCTCAGCCAAGGCCAATACACCAAAGCCGATGCCCTATACTATGGTGGCGATAAACCCAGTTGGTCACGCCAGACCATTGAACAATTAATGACTCAGTTAAAGCCGGAAAAACGTGAAAACGTGGTTGTTATTGATATTCATAGCGGCCTGGGACCTTATGGCTATGGTGAATTGATCTGTGACCACCTTCCTAAAACGGCTGGTCAAAAAAAGGCGCGTGAATTATTTGGCCCCACGGTAACGGAACCGGCTCTGGGTACCTCTACTTCGGGCGTAAAACATGGCCTGCATGATTATTTCTGGCATCAGCAAGGTGATAATGTGTGTTTTCTGACGCTGGAATTCGGCACGTTTAGCAATCAGCAAATGCTGAAAGTCCTGTTTGCTGATCAACAGCTACAACAATCCGGCAAGGTTGACTGGTCTGATCAGAAAACACTGGATATCAAACATGCCATGCAGGATTTTTTCTGTCCTGATGAAACACAATGGCAGGAGTTAGTATTGTTCCGTGGACGCCAGGTCATTGAAATGGCTTTGGAAGGTTTAACCGCCAATGCAAATGGTCGTTAACCAACAGACTGATCCGATAATTTTTCGTGCGGCCACCTTAGCTGATGTAGATGCCCTGCTGGCAATTGAAAATGTCTGTTTTGATAGTGATCAACTGTCCCGACGTAGTTTCAAATGGATGATCAATAAGGCTAACGCCTTATTATTAGTGGCCGAGCAACAACAAAAATTAATGGGCTATGTGCTGTTGCTATATGCCCGAGGCACTTCGCTGGGGCGTATTTATTCGCTGGCGGTATTACCTGAATATCGTAATCAGAAAATTGCCAGAGCATTGATGCGGGAGGCCGAACAGGCTGCATTGACCGCCGGCAGAAGCTTTATCCGTCTGGAAGTGCGACCTGATAATGTGGGTGCCATCAAACTATATGAGAGCCTGGGCTATCACCAGTTTGAAATTGTCACCGACTACTATGAAGATCATGCCAATGCGCTACGTATGATGAAAGTATTGCAGCCACAACCAGAAGAGTTGCATCAGCAAGTATTTCATTATTCTCAAAGTACCGATTTTACCTGTGGTCCTGCCAGTTTGATGATGGCGATGAAAACACTGCAACCGATAATGCATCTGGATCGTGGACTGGAATTACAACTTTGGCGAGAAGCGACCACCATATTTATGACTTCCGGACATGGTGGCTGTAGTGCTCAGGGGCTGGCCCTGGCCGCATGGCGACGCTATTTCAAAACCAGCCTGATTACCAATAGTGATGATGTGCCGTTTGTTAATGGTGTGCGCAGTGAAGATAAAAAAGCGGTAATGGAGTGTGTGCATCAGGACTTTATGCAACAACTGGAAACCTCGGATGTTGAGCAACAGATGCGTCATATTGATGTGAATTTATTGCGGGAGTACCTGAACCAAGGTGCGCTGGCCGTCGTGCTGATTAGCTCGTATCGTCTGAACCAGAACAAATCGCCACATTGGGTGGTGCTGGTGTCGATTTCAGATACCTTTGTTTATTTTCATGACCCTGACATTGATTGGGATGATGACAAAACGCTGACGGACAGCTTTTATGTGCCAGTGACCCATAAAGAATTTAATCGCATGTTGGGTTACGGCAAGCCTCGCTATCAGGCGGCTGTTATCTTGCATTCGACCAAATAAACCCCATTTATTATTCGAACTTGCCCCCTATAAACAAGTCTCTGCAGTACAGGAGAACCTCATGATCGATAAACTCAAACAATTCTTACAACGTGAATTACTCAGCGATAACGATACCGGAGATGGTGCGCAAGTTTCGGTCAAACTCGCTGCAGCCGCCTTGATGGTGGAGGTGATTGCCTCTGATTATCATTTCAAAGACGAAGAGCGGGAAATGCTGTTGACCATTTTGCAGAGACGCTTTTCACTCGATAAAACTTCGGCAGAAAGTTTGCTTAATGAAGCTGAGCAAGCTCACAAATCAGCCACTGACTATTTTGCTTTTACCTCAGAAATCAACCGCCAGTTCAGCCAGAAAAAGAAAGTTGAACTGATACACTTGCTTTGGCAACTCGCTAATGCTGATAACGAAATTCATCAAATAGAACAACACGTTATTCGTCGCATCAGCAATCTGTTACATGTCGAGCACAGTGATTATATCGCCGCCAAGCTGGCGGCAACAGGGCATACTTAATAAGCTTGAAACTTTGTGTGGAAGCATTCCACTTTCCAATGTTGAGCAAAGATTTGAACGAGTCCTGGTCCTGTTTATAGTCCTAACGCTGCAATCTCAATCCGTGCTGCAGCACCATACAGTTTAGAAGCATCACCATCCACATCGCCCTCTGGGGCAATACTTGGCCATAAATCAGCAAGCTCATCCAGATAGCCTTCAACCTGTTTAACAGCCTCAGCTGATTCATTGCGAGTGGCTTTAGGCAATTGTTCCAGACGGCGATTGGCGATTTGGGTAAAGCCGTAAGCATCCTGATATTCATGCAGATTAACGAGTTTGCCGTTTTCAACGCCCAGGGCATATTCTTCACCTGCCGTGCGGACCAGGTCTTTGATACTCTGCAGAGTGTTTTTTAAATCGGGTTTCACCACAGCTTCAGCCGCTTTGATGCCGGCTTCCAGTTGTTTGTATGCCTCATCCACTTCTTTCTGAGGAGCTTGGCTGGTTACTGTGTCAGCCAGATTGCTCAGTGCAACATCAAAACGTTCGCCACCACGATATTCAATAGAGGGAACCAGCCCGGCATAAAGCTCATCACGGGGATGTTTCATATGGGTAATCGCCATATCGACCTGGCCTTGTTTATACAACTCATAACCCACCAGCAAGTGACCGCGAATCAGACCCAAGCGTGTTAAAAAAGCGACATCATTGGTTTTCAGATCGGTCTCGCTAACACCGTCACCTTCACCCTCACCAGCGGCTGCCAGCGTGATATTTTCGTGGGTGAAGTGTATATCATGGGACACATTCGCGGCAGCGGCATTCAGGCTGATGCCGCTGGCCAAAGCCACGCCAATGCTTAACCATTTTTTACGATTTTCTTGCATAGTCTGTCTCTCTGAGTGGGGGTATGATAAGTTATCTACTTTGCCATAAATGAGAAGCATTCTCAATATGATCCTGCATCTTTCACAGTGTTTATCAGCGATTGATCTCGACGCTATTAATGCATCTATAAAGGATATCCTGTTTCATGACGGACAGAGCACGGCTGGCCGGGCTGCCATTCAGGTAAAACATAATCAGCAGGCTGATATGCTGGAAGTTGGCGGTGTGTTAAAGCTGGTTGAACAACGCCTGCTGGCCAATGATTTATTTTTACAGACCACCCATGCACAACAATTTGTTCGACTGCTGGTAAGTCGTTATAAACCCGGCATGCGTTACGGCACCCATGTCGATGAAGCATTGATCAACAACCAGCGCACGGATATTTCATTCACCTTATTCTTATCTGATCAAACCCAGTTTCAGGGCGGCGAACTAGTGTTAGAAGACAGTAGCGGTGAACGTAGCTGGAAACTGGATGCGGGTGATTTACTCATCTATCCCTCTACTTACCTGCATCGCGTCAATGAGGTCACAGAAGGCGAACGACGAGTTATCGTCGGTTGGGTGACTAGTCGGATACGTGATCCTAATCGACGGGAGATTCTGTTTGATANNACCCAGTATCAGGGCGGCGAGCTGGTGTTAGAAGACAGTAGCGGGGAACGTAGCTGGAAATTGGATGCGGGTGATTTACTGTTATATCCCTCGACGTATCTGCACCGGGTTAATGAAGTTACCGACGGTGAAAGACTGGTTATTGTTGGTTGGCTCACCAGCCGGGTACGGGAGCCAAATCAACGGGAAATTCTGTTTGATATGGAGCAGTCAGTCCGTCAAGAATTCAATTTAAACGGTAAAACAGAGCAATATGATCGCCTTTCGCGAGTACGCAATAATCTGTTACGACAATGGCTGGACCGTTAAAACCTTCAACGTTTATCGGCAAGGCCATTCAACAGTTAGATATTTTTAGGGATTGCTCTCATTAATTAATTACCCTAAAATGCAACTGCGAATCATTATCATTAACAGTTGCGAATAATTACTATGAATGCGCCATTGTCTCCACCACCGACAGAAAGTCTTGAAAAACTCTATCAAAACAATTTCAGCTGGTTGCAAAATTGGTTGCGTGAGCGGTTAAGTTGTTCTCATCAGGCCGCTGATTTGGCACAGGATACGTTTGTCAGACTGCTTTCTGCACCTGACTTTCATGGCAAAGTTGAAACGATTCGTGAGCCTCGTAGTTATCTTGTGACTGTTGCAAAACGGGTGATGATTGATCATTTCCGTCGTCGCACGATTGAACAATCTTATCTGCAGGCCTTGATGCAACAACCCGAACAGGAAGGCATTTCGTCAGAGCAAAGTTTAATTGTTCTGGAAACGCTGTATCGCATTGATGCGATGCTGGATGGTTTAGGGGCCAAAGTGAAAAGGGCATTTTTGATGTCCCAGTTGAAAGGCATGACCTACCGCGAAATCGCTGAGGAAATGGGCATATCAGAAAGCTCGGTGAAAAAATATATGGCCAAAGCCACCCAGCATTGTCTGTTATTTTCGTTATATGAGCAGCTTGATGCATGAAAGCGACTTTAGCGAGATTAACACCGCAGCAGCAGAAAGCGCTGGCGGATGCAGCTCAGTGGCATGTGGAACTCACGGCGGACTCCAATGCTGATAAAACACAGCAAGCCTGGCAAAGCTGGTTATCGAAACAGCCTGAAAATCAATGGGCCTGGCAGCAACTGGGAAATCTGCAACAACAACTCAAGCAACTTCCCGGTGATCTGGCATTTAATTCTCTTAAACCAGACACAGAAGAGCAACCTTCAAATACTCGACGAAACATACTGAAAAGTATTGCTGGTATGGGTGTTATTTCATCTTCTAGCTGGCTGACTTGGCAGTATTCACCTGCCAGATTGATGCTGGCGGATCATCACACTGAAACGGGTGAAATACGCGAAGTGCAACTTGCGGATGGCTCAATCGTTATGCTGAATAGTGCTTCAGCAATCAATGTCGATTTTTCGGAGGTGGAACGACGGATTAATCTGCAACAAGGTGAGATTATGATCTCCACCAATTCAACCAATGATATCCGGCCTTTTTATGTGCAAACCCGCCAAGGTTTATTAAAACCATTTGGGACGCGGTTTTCTGTTCAGCAACAAAAAGATTACACGATTCTGTCGGTGTTTGAGCATCAGGTAAAAGTCAGTTTGCCTAATAAACAGCAGACCATTTGCACGGCAGGTAATCAGTTGATTTTTACCCAAACGGAATTTGAACCTTTTGCGCCACTTGTGGAGGGTGAAGACGCCTGGGTGCAGCAAAAGCTGATTATCAATGATATGCCGTTGGACAGTTTTTTAAATGAGCTGGCCCGTTATCGGCCCGGTGTAATTCGTGTTGAACCTGAGCTGTCGAAATTTCATATCAGTGGCACATTTGATGTGAGCAATACTGACCAAGCGTTAATGGCGGTAACGCGGTTATTCCCAGTAGATGTCACATTTCGCAGCCGTTATTGGGTGACTGTTCATTCGGCGTAATTCAATAACTTATACCTTTTTAAATGCTAACTCGTCTTTGTGGATAACCCCTTAACAACGTTATTCATACAAGAGGATTTATGCAAACCACTTTATCGATACCCCAAAAAACACCTGTTGTTCGTGCCATTCAGCGGATAACCGGCACCAGCAGACATTTGTTGTTATGTAGTGCGTTATTAATGCCTGTCCTGGCATATCCGACCAACATCTATGCAGAGACAGTCACCCAGAGTTATTCCATTCAATCCGGTGAGTTAGGCAGTGTGTTAAACCGTTTTGCCAGTCAGGCAGGTGTGAATATTTATTTTGATGCAGCGTTAACCCGAGGTCTTCAAAGCTCAGGACTCACTGGTGAACATTCTATTGATTCGGCTTTGCAGCAATTACTGCAAGGTACCAATTTGCAGATTGTTAAAACTTCTGCAGACAGTTATCAGCTGCAAGCCAATTCTTCTAACTCAACATCAGAAGTGGATAGTGTGACACTGGCACCGGTTCAGGTCAGTGCGACAGGTATTGGTAATACGACTGAAGGCACCAATTCCTACACAACAGGTTCAATGAATACCGCGACAAGATTAGGTTTATCGATTCGGGAAACACCGCAGTCGGTATCAGTTATTTCAAGACAGTTGATGGATGATATGCAGCTGGAGTCGCTGACTGATGTCGTTAATACGGTGACTGGTATTAATGCAAAATCTTTAGATAGTTCTCGATTTGGATTTTCGGCTCGTGGTTTTGATATTGATAATTATCAAATAGACGGTGTTCCAACCACTTGGTCATCTGGTTGGGCGGCAGGTGAGTCCCAAATGGACACCGTTATTTATGATCGTATTGAAGTGGTACGTGGTGCCAGCGGATTGATTTCCGGCGCGGGTAATCCCTCTGCTGCAATTAATTTAGTACGCAAAAAAGCTGATAGCAAAGAATTTACCGGGCATGCTTCTGTGAGTGCAGGCAGTTGGGATCGCTATCAGGGCACGGTTGATATTTCGACACCGCTTAATGGAGCCGGAACAATACGTGGTCGGGTAGTGGGTAGTTATGTGGATGAGCGTTCCTATGTCGATTTGCTGGAAAATGAAAAAACCGTGTTTTATGGCACATTAGCGGCTGATCTCACTGACAACACCTTAATGAATGTCGGCATCAGCCAGCAACAGAATAAACCCACGGGTTCAACCTGGGGTGGTTTGCCAACCTGGTTCAGTGATGGCGGCAGAACCGACTGGTCGCGTTCAAAAACTACGGCAGCCGACTGGACGGAGTGGAGTTCAACACATACCAATTATTTTGCCAATGTTGAGCATGTATTTGATTCTGGTTTAAAGCTTTATGCCGGATATACCAAAAACATTAATGAAGCCGACTTACGTTTGTTATATCTCTCTGGGGCACCTGATCGTGTAACCGGACTAGGATTATCTGCCAGCCCGGCCTGGTACGATGTGGAGAGAGAACAGGATACTATCGATATCTATGGCTCACTGCCATTTGATTTTGCTGGAAAAAGTCATGAATTCACGGTGGGCTTCATGCATAGCAAACAGGATTTAACGACTGATAACCGTCCACGCGTTGCCACAGCGCCAGGAAGTTTTTATGACTGGGATGGTTCGTATCCAGAGCCTGAATGGGGTGAAAAAACCACCTACACCACCCAAAACACCAAACAAGTCGGTGGTTATGCTGTTGCTCGGCTGACCCTTGCCGACCCACTGAAATTAATCCTGGGTAGCCGCATTACTAACTGGGAAATTGAAGGCATGAAATGGAATGGTGACCGATACAACTTTGATCATCATCAGGTTGTTACTCCTTATGCTGGTTTGATCTATGAGATTAATGATATCTATTCAGCCTATGTCAGTTACACCGATATCTTTAATCCGCAGGATTACCAGGATCGTAATGGAAATTATCTGGACCCGTTGGAAGGGGAGAACTATGAAGCTGGCATCAAGGCTGAGTATCTGCAAGGCCGCCTCAATGCAATGATTTCTGTTTTCCGTATTGAGCAGGATAATCTGGCGCAGGTAGATGCGGGTTATTTGATTCCAGGTACCATTAACCAAGCTTATTACGCTGCAGAAGGCACGACCAGTAAAGGCTTTGAAGCCGAAATTTCGGGTGCCATTACCGATAACTGGAATCTGATGGTGGGCTGGTCACAGTTTCAGGCAGAAGATGCTGACGGAACGGCAGTCAATACACGTTATCCGCGTCGAACAGCGACATTGTTTACTACCTATCGCTTAAATCAATTAACTCTGGGGGGCGGTGTGAACTGGGAAAGCTCGAATTATACTTTGGCGACTAATCCTTTAGGCCAGACCGAAAAGTTAAAACAGGATAGTTATGCGCTTGTCAGACTGATGGCTAAATACCAGGTAACACCTGCATTGAGTGCTCAGCTGAATATCAATAACCTGTTTGATGAAAAGTATTACACCAACATTGGTTTTTACAGTCAGCTGGCCTATGGTGCCCCACGTAATGCCAATCTGACATTGAAATATGATTTCTGAGTAAATTAGAAATCAGTTTGAATATCAAGGCTCTGCCGGTCTTACCGGCAGAGCCTTTTTATTATATTTAATAAGCTGTTACCATCTTAACTATGGCATCTGTGCAGTGCTTTTCAATATTCCTTTCCCAAGACTTTTATCCCACTGAAATCCACCGATAAGGAGATTTCCGATGAGTCAGCCCGCTTTTAAACAACGTCAGCCGGATCGCGGTAAACATCTGAAAGATTACTGGCCTTTGCTGGCATTAATTTTAATCAGCGCAGTTGCTGCGTTGGCGATAAGTTATTCAACTCAGGTCACTATGCTCAACTGGATGCACTATTTTATGGGCATCTTTTTGTCGATTTTTGCTTTGTTAAAACTGTTTCATCCTTCGGCGTTTGCTGATGGCTTTCAGATGTATGATTTACTGGCCAGGAAAAGTCGGGTTTATGCCTATTTTTATCCCTGGCTGGAGCTGGCTCTGGGCCTGGGCTACCTGTCATTTTTTATGCCGCAACTGGTTTATGCATTCACCATCTTGCTATTGGGATTCGGTGCTATCGGGGTGATTCTGGCGTTGCGAAAAGGGCTGGATATCAATTGCCCTTGTATGGGGTCAATTCTGGATGTGCCACTCAGTACGGTTACTTTAACTGAGGATATAGGCATGGTGGTGATGGCCCTGATAATGTGGACGATGCTGATTTAATACGATGAACAGGAGGAACACATTATGGTTGCCGAATGGACAGATAAAGACGAACGTCAGTATGAGCACATAAAAGAACAACAGAAAAAAACTGGTAAAAAGACGGATAAAGCAGAACAAATCGCGGCTCGCACGGTGAATAAACAGCGCCGAGAAGAAGGCCGTACACCGAGAAAAACTACTCAGGGAACAGGCAATCCCAATTCCTCATTGGAGTCACGGACACGGCAGGAGCTGTATAACCGGGCCAGCCAATTGAATATCAAGGGGCGGAGCAAAATGAGCAAGTCGGAACTGGTGACCGCTATTCGTAATAACTGACAAATAGCGGCTTTTTATCAAAGTGGCGAGACGTTATTAATTAATCGCATTGTTCCCACATAGGCTGAAGCTGGCAGTTCACCGCTTTTGTTTCAGTTTCAGAATCATTGCGAGATTCAGGTTCTGTGGTTTTAACTTCCGATGGGGATGTATCAGAATTGGTTTCCCTGCCAAAATCACTCTCAAATGCATCCACAAAGGCATTTTGCAAGATGGCGAGAAAAGCCTGCCAGGCACTGGTATCAGGGTTATCAAGATTGCCACGGATTTCAATTTGGGTGGCAATGCGGTCTCTAGGTTCATTGCGGAATATCTGGCCAAATGCACCGACAATCGCTTGCCAGGCCGCACTGAAAACGCCTTCTTCCAGATCTTTTTCCAAATCAAAGATTTCAACATTATCCATAACGGGTTTTGCATAGCCGGTTAACTGGGCCTCATCGGCTTGTAATTCCATGACAAAGTCACCGTTACCGGATTTGAAATTAAAATTGCCGTAGGCCTCGGAAACCTGATTGAGCTTGGTCAGATCGATTCCGGTGATTTTTAACTTGAGTTCAAAATTATGAAAATCCCCTAATGGGTCCAAGCGGCCGCTTAATGTGGCATCGGCGTTATCAAATAGCCGTCCCTCCACGTCAAAATTGGCATATTCCAATCCTTCGTTGCGATCGGTATTACTCAAATTGGTGATCTCACCATTCAGTTGATAAAACACCAGATGAACCGGGGGATCAGAGGTAAAGTTATGAAAATGGATTTCACCATTATCAATATTTAATCGATCAATCTGTAATGGAATAATCTCCTGCACCGTCTGACGCCAGGTGGATTTTTCTTCGGGTTTGTCGTCAGTTTCGTCATCCACCAGATGAATTTCGGCATTCATCAAATCCACATCGGCTACCACTTTACCTGCTAAAAGTGCAGCCCAGCTCACAGAGGTGTCGATGGTTTGTGCTTTAAAAAAGACGACTTCAGGTTGGTCTTTTTTGGTGATTTCCAGTTGGTCGACAGAATAGGCACCGCGCCAAAGGTGGATATCCACATCGGCTATCTCTCCTTGATATTCGCCTATATCCGCCATTTTGCCATTCAAATAGTCCTTGACGATGGACGGCAATTGCATGCGCAGAATAATCAACGCGATAAGCAGCAGCACAATAATAATCAAGGTATAGGAATAGCGTCTGGCGACCATGGTGATCTCCTGTTAAGACGTCTTAGATGAATCACAACAGAGCAAAATCACCCGCCAGATTATTCAGACGGGTGATCAGACTCATAAGGTGATTCAAACCTAAAAACCATCTAGTCTGCCCGTTGCCAAAAACGAATATCACGACAGTTTTGGGTGAATTCGTCCGTGGTTTTGTTATTGGTTAACTGCATACAGCCTTCGTCCAGCATTTCACTGAGACCGGCTTTTTTCATAAGCGGCATGGCATCTTCTACGTAACCGATAAATTTCTTGTGATTAAAAGCATCACTGACAAAGGTGATGGCCGGTGGCATATCTGCCAGCATTTTCACGGCGTCGCTGCCGGGCAGAATCACAATGGCATCAAATAGCACCGAAGGGCCGCCATCCACTTTTTCATCGACCATGATACTGTCACCGTCGCTGCTGGTGATTTCACCGGTATGTGGGGCAACCACTTCCAACATGGCTCCTTCTGCTTTAAGTGACTTCTTAAGCGATTTGAAAATATCGGCATCAAACCCATCGGTCATCAATACACCGACTTTACGGCCTTTAAAACTATCAGGACCATTTTTGAGAATGCTCAATTTGTCAGAAGCGGGCAGATCATCACGCGTTGGCATTGCTGCATCAGCCGGTTCCGGCAACGGATCGATGCCCAATTTATCAGCGACATTTTCGGCTAATTGTTGATCAATGTTCAGCAGATGACTAACCATGCGTTTACGGATTGCCGGTGTTTTGACTTTACTGAGCTCAAACGCAAATGCATTGATAATATGCTGCTGCTCCGTTTCAGTCTGGCTGATATAAAACTGTCTGGCCTGGCTGTAGTGATCAGCAAAGGTTTCGGAACGTTCACGGACTTTTGGTCCAGATACATCTTCAGGATAACTTTCAAAACCTTTTACCGGACATTCACGTGGACCACCTTCTTCTTCGCCCCAGCTATTCGGTTCGTAGTTGGCCCGACCGGTCGGATTGCTCATTGCCATATGACCATCCTGCTGGAAATGATGCATCGGGCATTTCGGTGCGTTGATTGGAATGTGGGTGAAATTGGGTCCACCCAGACGTTTTAACTGCGTATCGAGATAGGAAAAATTTCTGCCCTGCAGCAGGGGATCATTAGAATGATCGATACCTTTGACGATATTCTGGGTACAGAACGCAACCTGTTCAGTTTCAGCAAAGAAGTTACTGACCACCCGATCCAACACTAAACGACCGACAATACGAATAGGTACCTGCTCTTCCGGGATAAGCTTGGTGGCATCCAGCACATCAAACTCAAATTTTTCGGCAAATTCTTCATCAAAAATCTGCAGTCCCAGTTCCCACTCAGGGTAATCTCCCTGACTGATGGCGTTCCATAAATCACGTCGATGGAAATCCGGATCGGCACCGTTGATTTTTAACGCTTCATCCCATAAAACAGACTGCATGCCCTGTTTTGGCTTCCAGTGAAATTTAACAAACTGGGACTTGCCGTTTTTATCTACCAGTCTGAAGCTGTGTACGCCAAAGCCTTCCATAAACCGGAATGAGCGTGGAATCGTGCGATCGGACATTTGCCACATCAGCATATGCATGCTTTCCGGCATCAATGACGCAAAATCCCAGAAATTATCATGGGCCGATTGCGCCTGTGGAAATCCGCGATCGGGTTCTTCTTTGACGGCATGAACCAGATCAGGAAATTTCATCGCATCCTGAATAAAAAATACCGGGATATTGTTACCCACGATGTCCCAGTTGCCTTCTTTGGTATAGAGCTTGACGGCAAAGCCACGAACATCACGGGCCAGATCAGCTGATCCTTTATTGCCTGCCACGGTCGAGAAACGTACAAAAGCCGGGGTTCTTTCGCCTTTACGCTGGAAAATATCAGCAGAGGTAACGTCTTCTAATGTTTCTGTTGTTTCGAAATAGCCGTGAGCACCAAAGCCACGGGCATGAACGACCCTTTCTGGAATACGTTCGTGATCAAAATGAAACAGCTTTTCGCGCAGGATATGATCTTCCATTAATGTCGGACCACGGGCTCCGGCTTTTAGGGAATTCTGATCGTCGGCAATCGGGCCGCCTTGCTGGGTAGTGAGTGTGGAGGTATTCCCGGTCGCTTGCTGATGAGGTTCGCCACCATGACCTCGGTTTGTTTTCGGA
>NZ_DCSO01000040.1:12478-12623 GCF_002325665.1 Methylophaga sp. UBA1464 | reverse complement strand
CTTTGTTTTCGGATCGGTTTTGTCCATGACTTCTCCTTGATTATTTTTTGGGTGTACAGAGGATGTGTCGCGAGAAATTTAGCGATTGGTAAAGGCCTGTTGATCTTGGATCGCAACGCTTAGTTGCAAGTACAGCCACAACCTT
>NZ_DCSO01000040.1:7691-12286 GCF_002325665.1 Methylophaga sp. UBA1464 | reverse complement strand
GTGAGCTGGGTCACAAAATTGAGAATTAGTGGCAGACCCTGTTTACAGGTTACAAAGAATTTTTAATGGGGCAGGTGGATAAGGAGAGAGCGTTCTTATTGTCTGAGAAAAGGCAATTAATAAGCGTTTTTAATCAGCTTTATAGTCCGGAAAAATAGCCTTGCGGATAATCGCATGCACGCCCAGATTGCCGTCCACTACCTGGGTAATACCAAAATCCACCGCTACCGAAATTAGTGATATAGCTTCATCTTCACTAAGCTCATGTTCCTTCATAAGATAGTGACGGGCTTTTCTGAAGGCGTCACGCATGGCGGCTTCCATAGAGGAGTTTTTATATACTTGCGTCTGGGCATTCGGGCCAAGCTCGGCCTGATAGTCGGAGAAACTCATGCCCTGTAATACCCATTCATCCGGCGTTTCCAGAAACGGATGGCTGAGGCCGTCCATAAAACTGTCTTTCAAATCACGTTGTTTGTGCAACACCAATTGAAATACACCGGTTAAAGAACATTCAATTGCAGTACCGCATAATTCCGAATCACCCTGCGATGCGTGGGGATCGCCGACCGAGAACAAAGCACCCGGAGTAGCAACAGGTAAGAACAATTTGGTGCCTTTCCCTGCACGCCAGTTATCCATATTGCCGCCAAAATAGCTGGGAGGAATGGAATCAACCATACCGCTTTCACGCGGGGCGACGGCCATCACACCAAAATGCGGTCTGACCGGAATAACGGCTTTGTCGAGAATACCGAACTGTTTGTCGATACTGGAATGATCAACCGGTATGCCGGGGTAATCAATGGTTGGGTGCACAATGCCATAGGGATCGGTTTGCGGTGTCCAGCGAAAGTTATAAATCGCCTTGGCATGCGGTGAATGGGTGTGTTGGTGTACTTCATATACCGTGACCACCTCACGCTTTTTGGGTTCGGTGAGCAGATCGTCATATTGAAAGCCCCACCAGGTGGCGGCATTGCTGCCAAAGTGTTTGCCTTGATATTTCGGGCTGCAGCTGGGACGTGGCTGAATATCCAAAATGCGTATTTCCAGCACATCACCGGGTTCGGCATCGCTGACATAAACCGGACCAGTACAGATATGCACCCCAAAACCTTCACCTGCACCACGGCCAAATATCGTGGCATCCATCGGCCCGGCACCCCGCCGGTCAACATTCTTTGTTGTACCCGTCCAGTGAAAAACACTCTGTGCTCCGGCATCGCCGTCGATCATACGTTCGCAGTCATCAGACGCATGCTGGGATAAGGTTTCAATGGTTACAATATCACCGGAATGAACGGTTAATACCGGTTTGATCGCATTGCTGAAATAGCCCCAGTGAACGGTTTTATCGGACACTGGCAGGTAATATTGTCGAGGCGAGTGAGTGTCGGTTTGACCAGGCGCAGTGTTATCTATGTCGGAAACCCGTTTAGGTGAAAGTCGCAATGACAGCGCATATTTAGCATGATCATCCAATACTTCCTGAAATGGCCTGCGACGTTTTTGGATGTCATCATCGGATTGCGGAGCTGATGCAGCCGAACGAGCTGATGGTTTGGTTTGTGGACAACCACGGCGAAGTTGTTCATGCAGATCCTGCGGCGGTGCAGCGCGATAACTTTTGGGTGACACGCCCATAAATTGCGAAAAGGTACGGCTGAAGTTGGCCGCGTCATTAAAGCCCCAGCGGTAGCACAGCTGAGCAATGCTGAACTGGGCAAGGGCAGGGTTAGCCAGATCGATACAGCAATGCTGTATCCGCCGGCTTTTCAAATATTCACTGAACGTTGTGCCACTGTTTTTGAACAGTTTTTGTAAGTATCTGGCGGATAAACCTTCCTGCGCAGCGATTTTTTCAATATTCAGATCCGGATCGTCCAGCCGTGAATCCACCGTTCTGCACACCCGACGTAAATGGGCCAATTGCACATCAGTAGCTTCTTCATTGGCAGCAGATTGTTTATGGGAAAGACAAGCCACCAGTAACTCGGCTAGCGTTACTTCTAAGGCAGGCAGCTCATTGTTATCCACATGAGGCAACTGTTCGGTCAGCGATTGCAGCATGTTCAGGCATAACGCGCCGATACCTTGTTGTGTGCTGATGCGATTTGCTTCCTGTCGTCCGGTTCGCACCAGCCTGAGCAGAAAGCTGGATGACTCCAGTTTGATCAGCATGATGCGAAAACGGGTTTGCAAAGCCAGTCGCCAGGATTGGCTAGGATCCAGCAACATGATATCCCCGGAACGTAATTTGACGGTTTGATCGGCATCCAGCACCTGCGCGGTGCCATCCAGCAAGGCGAGCACCAATACAGTGCCTTGTAAGGGTTGGGTTGATTTGGCTGCGATCGGTGACAGAATCTGTGGGGCTGCGGTGAGTTGTACAAATACAGAGTCGCGTGCCGAGACCGACAATGCCATATGGCCACTGTCGTCATTACGAATGGAGCTTGCAGCATCACTCGCCAGACCGAGCCTGGAAAGGATTTCATTCCAGGCCGGCTGGCGTAGCTCTGCGGGTATAGCACTGGCAGAAAAGCGTTTCAGGTCAGTCACGGTCGTGTCTTATTCCTTGAATACTGAAGCATCCTTTCGCAAGTGTTATGCCATAACCATTAACTAGGATCTGAATAATATAAACAAATCCTAGCTGCGCGCCGGGAACATGGATTTTTTCAGGATCGCATGCACACCCCAGTTGCCATCCACCACTTGGGTGATACCAAAGTCGACCGCCACCGTCATTAGCGATATCGCCTCGTCCTCATCCAGCTGTTGAGTCGTCATTAAAAAGTGTCGCATCTTGCGATAGGCATCGCGTAACGCTTTATCAACCGAAGATTTGCTGTAAATATCATCCTGAGCATTGGGACCCAGTTCAGCCAGATAATTGGCATAGCTAAAGCCATGTAACACCCAGTCATCCTGGGTTTCCAGCAAGGGATAATTGAGTTCAGCCAAAGAAGTGCCGGGCAGATCAGCTTTTTTGTGCAATATAAACTGGAAAGTCCCTGTTAAAGAGCACTCAATGGCGGTACCGCACAACTCAGAGTCACCCTGTGATGCATGTGGATCACCCACTGAGAACATGCCGCCATCCACTGCGACCGGGAAATAAATCTTCGCACCTTTGCCAATCCGCCAGTTGTCGATATTGCCGCCAGTGTAGTTGGGCGGAATCGAGTTCACCATATCGGCTTCTGCAGGAGCAAGGCCAATGGTGCCAAAGTGAGGCCGGATCGGAATACGGATATCACGCAGAATATTTTCTTTTTTGGTGATGGTACTGTGATCAACCGGTACGCCCGGATAATCGATAGTCGGATGGACCACACCGAATGGATCGGTTTGTGGTGTCCAGCGATAGTTGTAGACGGCTTTGGCCCAGTTGCGCTCACCCGTTGCATCGACTTCGTAGATGGTAATGACTTCCCGTTGTTTTGGTTCGGTAAGCATATCGCCGTAATGAAAGCCCCACCAGGCAGCGGCATTACTGCCAAAGGTCTTACCTTTGTAATCAGGGTTGCCACTCGGTCTGGGGGTGACATCAACTATGCGCACCTCAAGAATATCGCCGGGCTGAGCGCCTTTGATGCGTACTGGTCCGGTACAGATATGCACGCCGGCTCCACCACCTGCTCCAATCTTGGCATCCATCGGGCCAGCACCACGTCTATCGACACCTTTGCGTTGGGCATCCCAATGAAAAATACTTTCTGCGCCGGGGTCACCTTTTACCATCCGTTCAGCATCATCGTTGGCATGATGGGTGAGTGTTTCCATGGTGACAAAATCACCGGACTCGATTTCAACGGTAGGCTTGGCATTCTTGCTGAAATAACCCCAGAGAACTGTTTCCGGGGTGGCAGGAATGTAATAGTGCATCTGGCCAGGTGCGTCAGCATTAATTGGTGTATTGGCGCCTGCGGCAAAACTCATTGGTGACATGGACATGCCCATGGCACCCAGAGAGGCGGCACCACCGCCAACAAACGCGTTACGGATAAATGAACGTCTTGCCGTATCAAATTCCTCGACGACGTCTTTTTTATTTTCTTCGGTGATGCCGTGTGTACAGCCTGGAGTGCAAATATGCTCTGTCATGATAAATCCCCTCGGATAACTGCTTGATGTCGGAGGTGCCCCGGCAGTGCGGCACGTGCAGATATTATGTTCCGGAGAGTGAGAGTTCTTCTTGTCGGCTGGCGCACTAATTCTTGTCGAAGATAGTTAATTGAGGTTTGTTGCTACCGCTCAATAACCCTCAATAAAACTCTTTCTGGAAGTTACCCAATCCAAACTTTTACCGTTAAACATTTACGGATAGAAAACTCGAGACTTGTTAATTACGAATGCAAACGATAATCTATCGCATTAGCTGTTGTTGTGAAAACACTAAAAATGTTGATAAACACCATGAAAATGGCCTTTTTATGCAGGTCATTCGACTTGTTATTAACTGAAAACATCTGAGTCGGCAGCGAAGCCATTATCTCATCGAAAAAGGCTTTGCTCGCTTAAAACCGTTTGTATGGAACATCCTTATATGTCTTTGTCTTACCCAGGCCGAATTTTTTCGCTGCTGT
>NZ_DCSO01000040.1:0-7622 GCF_002325665.1 Methylophaga sp. UBA1464 | reverse complement strand
TGCTGTTGGCCGCTACATTTGGTGGCTATTTGCTAACTTCGGCAGTGGTGATTCTGGTCGCCGCGTGTTTGCCGTTATCGCGTGCTGATGCGGTTATCACTAGCTCATTACTGAGTTTTGCTGTGTATACCGCAGTCATTATCTGGGTGTTTGCGGTTAAAGATGCCAAACGTGCCTGGACAGGCATGTTATCGGCGACAGTGATAATTGGCGGAACAGGTCTGCTGCTGACGGAGTTGCTGCGATGAAACAGGCAACAGCAGTGAATAATGAACCAGGTCGTTTCCGTCAGGCGATGGCCTGGTTGCATACCTGGGGTGGGTTAGTCGCCAGTTGGGCATTATTTGCCATTTTTCTGACCGGTACTATCGGGGTGTTTGATGATGACATTACACATTGGATGAACCCTGAAAGAGCCATGGTGGGGGAGTTTGATCCTCAGACCAACACTCAGCAGCAGCGTTTGGATGCAGTCACAAAAGGTGAAGCCTATCTGCGAGATATTGCGCCACAAAGCCACCTTTGGAGAATACGTTTACCCAGTGAAGTAGATCCGGCTATCGGCTTAACTTGGGAAAATGAAAACGAGCAGTTCCAACAAGCTCGATTGCATCCGGTCAGCGGTGAATTACTAACTCAAAAGCAGGAACGTGAAACACAGGGCGGACATCATTTTGTGCATATGCATTTTGAGTTTCATGCCGGTACAGCTGGTATCTGGTTGGTAGGCTTTTTTACCATGATTATGCTGGTGGCGCTGGTCAGCGGCATTATTATTCATAAGCGTATATTCAAGGACTTCTTTACCTTTCGCCCCGGCAAGGGGCAACGCAGCTGGCTTGATGCGCATAATGCATCTTCAGTTTTATCCTTGCCGTTTCAATTGATGATTGCTTATACCGGCCTGATCGTCTTTGTCACGGTTTACATGCCTGTTGGCGTAATAGCTAATTATGACCATCCACGAACCTTTTTTGCCGAAGTGTTCAATCAACCGGAGCATCGTCCAGAAACCGGGATTCAAGCTGAGGTTTATCCGGTAACGGAATTGTTCGAAAAAGCGGAAGCATTGATGGAAAAACCCGCTAGTTTCATCAGTGTGGAGCATCCCGGCGACAGCAGTGCGGTGGCCAAGGTGTTTGGCTTATTCGAAAAAGAAAAAAATACCGGACGCCTGTTATTTTTGAGTTCCGGCCAGGTGATTCTGGACGCTGTCACTGGTGAGTTGCTGCATATCGAAGCACCAGATTTATTTGATAAAAGTAATGCGTTTGCCGCACAACGTATTATGCGGACCTTACATTTTGCCAATTTTGGCGGTTATACCGTGCGCTGGATTTATTTTATTCTGGGCATGGCGGGCACCATCATGATGGCCACTGGCGCCATTCTGTTTATGGTGAAACGACGTCAGAGATCGCTCAATGAATTTGGTGCACAGACACCCAAGGTTTACCGCGCCATTGAAGTGCTCAATATCAGCGCCATCAGTGGATTAATGGTGGCCTGTATAGCGTTTTTCTGGGTGAATCGACTGTTGCCTCTGGAAGTAGCCGATCGAGCCGGCTGGGAAATTAAGCTGTTCTTTTTTATCTGGCTGGGCAGTTTGCTGCATGCCGCATTACGACCTGCCTCACGTGCCTGGATAGAACAATTAATTGGCTTTGCTGTTTTATCTCTGTTGCTGCCAATCGTTAATTGGCTGACCACCGGCCAGCACTTATTCCATTATTTTGCCCGGGGGGACTGGTCAAACGTGGGATTTGAGCTAACGGTACTGCTGTTCGGGGTGTTAGGTGTCTTCACGGTCAAAATACTCAAACGCAAACAACAAAAAACCATAACAGAAGCCAACAGAGTCTATAAACCTGAATCGGAGTCAGCTTAATGAACATGTTGCTGATGATGTTGCTCGGAACAGCCTTGTGTTATGCCGGTATGGCCGGGTTAAGTCTTGCAATGCCGCGGAATTATTCGCAGTTAAATGCGGCTAAGTTATCTGCCCGAAACAATTTTGTATTGCGGGTTGCCTCGATTGCATTGCTGATAGTTTCACTATGGCCGGTTATCAGCATGTGGGGTGTTGTGGTCGGCATTGTGATCTGGCTGGGTTTACTATCAGTGGCCGCAGTGATGTGGGTGAGTTTACTGGCTTATTGGCCACGATTAGCGACAGCAAAGGCACTGGGATTGTCGGTTGTCGGATTGGCAAGTTGTGTCGTTTTATGGCTATGTTAATCTTGATGTAATTTCATGGGGCAGCTATGAAAAAATTCAGACTGGATGTGATTTTGTGTGTGATTGGAATTATTGGTTTACTGATTAATCTGGCATTGAATCTCTATGCTTATATACATGTTGACCCGGTTTCATCCACACCATTGGAAGAAGGCTGGTGGTCTGTATGGTTGCCGAGTTATCTGGTGTGGATGGTATTTTTAACGATTGCTTCGTTTCTTGGTGTCTATCAAAAAGATTAATTCTGTTCTTCGGGGATATCTTGCCCATCAGTGTTCGTTAGTTCTTCGGGCACTTGCGGTTCTCGAGCATCATTTTCCTGCTCTTCAGTGTTTTCCTGTATTTCAGTATTCTCCAGTTCTTGAATACTTTCCGATTCTTCAGGATCATTCTGGCTTTCGCTCATCCCCTGAATAAACTGCGGTGCCAGACGCTCATACAGGCTTTCTCTTCCTTCCGTATTCTCAGGTTGTTGCGTGTTGTCAGGATCTTTATTGTTCTGCTGATCTTCAACGCGCTCCTGAATGAAGGGTGGTTTAAGACGCTCAAAAAGGCTTTCCTGTTCGTTGATGCTGGCTTCAACGGTAAAGCGTTTGATGCCGATTAGCTGACCGGAATCTGTGACCACTTTAACCTGCCATTTACCTATCGGATCTTTGGGGAAATTCAGTTTCTGTGTCCAGGCTCGATATCCCTGTTCGCTGCCGCCTTCAATATTCAGCGTGATTCGATCTACCTGTTTGCCGTTATGCATCCAGATATGATGGATTTTTTCCTGTAAGCCGCGAGGTGCGCGGATAGCTGTCCAGGCATAGATGCCATCGCGTTTCAGTGATTCCACATCAAGGCGGTCAATGTGGATGCTATGGGTACGTTGCTCACGATCCACTTGCTGAACCAGATTAAATTCTGTCAAGCGTAACGCCGCAGGTGGTACTAAGCTTGGGACTTGCCATAAGCCAGCAGCTAAAGCGGATAACATCAGCACCATGACAGGCCGACGCCACCATTGGCCGTTGACGACAAACTTTACCAAGCTGGGCAGACTGAACAGGAGAGAGACAATCAATGCAATCGCCAGACTTTGTCCAGTCGTCAGTTGCAGCAGTATCGGTAGAGCCACCAGCAAAACAGCAAATAATGCTAATGCATGAAAAATGACAAAGAGTGAACGACGCGGCGCGAGCTGTTTGTAATACAAAGGATCGATCACTGAGATCAACGCGCATAAAACTAATAATCCGGTAAAACCTGCCTGGGTGTGGTTCCAGGTAGTGACTGCAAGGAAAAACGGTAAGGCAAAAAACAGACTTTCCTGATGCACCAATTGCGTCACATAATGCATCAATGCTGGCGGTATATTGAGGCCAAAGCGGTTTTTAAAGCTCTCGCGTAACCAGTTTTCCAGTACCAGAAACACCCAGCTCACCAGCATTACAATGGCAATTACTTGCGCCAGTGATTCTTTACGTTCCACCAGAAAATAACTGGCCACACCGGAAATAAAACCAAACGCTGCAATCAGACCGGGCCAGCGTTTCGCTAATTCAATCAGCGAAAAGAGTAATGATTTCAATGTGGCCATTTGAGCTGAGCTACCGCGGTCAGTGTAAAAGCTAAATAAAGATGATGAATTTGCTTATCACCTATGAACATCAGATTGGTAGTCGAATGATTAGCACGTCAATCGATTTTGGTAGTGGTTTTACAATTCGCTACGAGCAATTTGGATCGCTTTTTTTACCTGTTCTGGCGCTGTGCCACCGAGATGATTTCGAGCCGCTACTGAACCTTCAAGGGTTAATACCGCAAACACATCTTCACTGATCTGATCACTGAACTGTTGCAACTCATCCAATGACAGAGCCGACAAGTCTTTTTGCTGTTTTATCGCATAGGCGACTGACAGACCGACAACTTCATGAGCATCACGGAATGCGACACCCTTACGCACCAGATAATCAGCCAGATCGGTTGCCGTTGCATAACCTTTCAGCGCCGCCAGACGCATATTATCTTTTTTGACTGTAATTACAGCCAGCATATCGGCATAAACACGCAAAGAACCGAGCAACGTATCAATGGTGTCAAACAACGGTTCTTTGTCTTCCTGGTTATCTTTGTTGTACGCCAAGGGCTGATTTTTCATCAGCGTCAGCAGGTTAAACAGATTTCCGTAAACCCGGCTGGTTTTACCCCGTATCAGTTCCGGCACATCCGGATTTTTCTTCTGCGGCATGATCGACGAGCCGGTGCAGAACGCATCACCCAGATCGACAAAATCAAACTGGGCAGATGACCAGATGATCAGTTCCTCTGAGAAGCGCGACAAATGCATCATCAGCAGTGAGGCGAAGCTGTTAAATTCGATGGCAAAATCACGATCACTGACCGCATCCAGCGAGTTGCGACAGATACGTTCAAAGCCAAGCAATTCAGCGGTATATTCGCGATCAATCGGAAAGGTGGTACCGGCCAGTGCAGCAGCACCTAATGGAAGACTGTTGACCCGTTTAGAGCAATCGTCCAGACGTTCCAGATCGCGGCTGAGCATCTCAAACCAGGCCAGCATATGATGACCAAACGTCACTGGTTGCGCCGTTTGAAGATGGGTAAAGCCGGGCATGATGGTATTAAATTCACGTTCGGCTACATCCAGCAATGTAGAACGTAATCTTTGTAATTCACTGCGAATCGGCACAATCATATCGCGCAGATACAAACGCACATCGGTTGCCACCTGATCATTACGTGACCGACCGGTATGCAGTTTTTTGCCCACTTCGCCAATCAGTTTGATCAGTCTGGACTCGATATTCATATGCACATCTTCCTGTGCAATTGACCACTCAAACTGATCGTTATCAATTTCAGTTTCAATCTGCTGCAAACCATTAATGATTTGATCACGTTCGCTTGCTGTTAGCACGTCGACTTTGCACAACATGGTGGCATGAGCAATGGAACCCTCAATGTCCTGCCGGTACATGCGTTTATCAAAGGTCACCGAAGCAGTGAATTCCTCAACAAACTTATTGGTGGGTTGCGTAAGACGGGCAGAAGAAAGCTTTTTATCAGATGCGGTCATAGCACGGGCCTGTGATTGCTGGCAGAAAAAGACGGCATTATAACGCGGCTGCTCGTGGATCCGCAGGGGAAAATGTTAGAATCAACCACACTGTTCATAATCAACTGGTGTTTGTTTCATGAGTCAACGTACCGTTCGTATTGCCACCCGCCGCAGCCCGCTTGCCATCTGGCAGGCTGAATTTGTTCGTGACAGTCTGCTGGCGCTGGATCCGCATTTAAATATTGAGCTGGTCCGTATTAAAACTCAGGGCGATATTATTCTGGATACACCTCTGGCCAAAGTCGGCGGTAAAGGTTTGTTTGTCAAAGAGCTGGAACAGAGTATGTTGGCTGGCGAAGCGGATATTGCGGTGCATTCGATGAAAGATGTGCCGGTGGAGTTTCCCGAAGGTCTGCATTTACCTGTTATTTGTGAACGTCATGATCCGCATGATGCGTTTGTTTCCAATCACTTTGAAAACGTTGATGATTTGCCGCAGGGTGCTGTAGTTGGTACTTCCAGTCTGCGCCGTGAATGTCAGCTGCGTCATTATCGCCCTGATCTGAAAATCGTACCGTTACGCGGTAATGTGAATACCCGTCTTGCCAAACTGGATGCGGGACATTTTGATGCGATTATTCTGGCCAAGGCCGGTTTGGAAAGACTGGGATTTGATAAACGTATCCGCAGCGCTTTAACGCCGGAACAAAGTCTGCCAGCGATTGGACAGGGTGCGCTGGGTATTGAAACCCGCATTAATGATGAGGCAATGAATGCCTTAATTGCCCCGCTTAATTGTGCTCTGACCTCAATCACTGTCAAAGCAGAACGCGCTTTAAATCGCCGTTTGAAAGGCGGCTGTCAGGTGCCTATCGGTGGCTATGCGATGTTAAATGGCGATGATATCTGGTTGCGGGGGCTGGTCGGCCGTCCTGATGGCACTGAAATGCTGCAGCAGGAAATTCGCGGCAAGGCCAGTGAATCTGAGCAGCTTGGTTTAACATTAGGCGAGATGTTATTAAGTAAAGGTGCGGACAAAATTCTGGCCGATGTTTATGGTGACTGATACGGTGGCGTTGCCATTAAAGGGCCATAAAGTGTTAGTGACTCGCCCAATTCATCAGGCCAAAGGACTCGTCGAGATGATAGAACAGCAGGGGGGGGAGGCGATAAAGTTTCCGGTCATAGAAATCAAGGCGATTGATGTCAGGCAATGGAATGAATGGAATCCGCTACACACGAATTGGCTGGTATTTGTCAGTCGTAATGCGGTTGAAGCGTTTATGTCGGGCTACCAGCAACAGCTACCATCCACAATTAAACTGGCAGCCGCAGGTGAAGGCACTGCGCAGGCAATGCGGGAACAAGGATTAAAGGTTGATTTACTACCGGAATTGTCAAATGGAAGTGAAGGTTTGCTGCAATTACCCGAATGGCAACAAATGGATCAGCAGCAGGTCACTATTGTACGGGGCGAAGGTGGGCGAGAGCTGATGGCTGAAACCTTGCGAGCCAGAGGTGCTAGTATTGATTATCTGGAAGTTTACCGCCGACAATTGCCAAAGGTATCAGTAGATCTTCAACAAAAAGCCTGTTCTGCCGACTGGCTGACGGCGACCAGTGCCAATGGTGTCACAAACCTGTTAAGTTTATTATCAGTGAGCTGCCCGCAGATTCTGCAAAAACCTTTGCTGGTAGTGAGTGAACGAATCAAGGCTTTTGCGATTGAACAGGGATTCAAACAGGTGCATGTCAGTCTAGATGCCAGCGATGGTGCAATCATTCAGCGACTTATTGAAATGGGATCAGATCATGGAGTCTAACAACAAATCTGAGCAGGCAGAAAAGCCGGCTAAAAAAACTGAACAAACCAGTTCAGACACACCCAACAAAGCCTTTCCATGGCAAATTGTGTTGCTGGTGTTGGTGGCGATTCTGATTACTCTTCCAGGGGCAGCAGCACTTTGGTATGGATGGCAGCAGCAACAGCAACTTGTTCAACTGGAAAACCGTCTTGATGAAATAGCCGATCTTAAAACCGATATCTCCCAGTTAGGTTCTGCCCAAAGCCAGCTTGATGACCAATTGTCCAAGCTGAACCAAACACAGTTGGAACAGGGTGATGTCCTTACCAAATTACAGAATCAGTCGCCATTAACCAGTGACGAAATTGAACTCGAATGGGCGCTTGCGGAAATCAGGTACTTGCTCAACCTGGCCAATCAACGGGCCTTACTGGCAAATGATACCAACGGGGCAGCACTTGCTTTATCTTTGGCCGATCAACAGATCCGTGAAATCGGGGACTATCGTA
>NZ_DCSO01000041.1:11550-11883 GCF_002325665.1 Methylophaga sp. UBA1464 | reverse complement strand
GGCCTGCCCGGCAAAACGGCTGGAGATCAGTTTGTGGTATTGCAGATAATGACTCCCCCAGCGACGTCTGCTGAAGCTAAAAAGCTTTATAAGCAAATGGCTGAAAAATTACCTTTTAACCCTCGTGAGAACATTGATAAAGCATTTTGAGGAAAACAAAATGATGAATAAGCTGAAATCTGCTGTTGTCTGGTTAGCTGGTATTACACTTTTAACACAGGTGGCTGTTGCGGCACTGCCTTTTCCCTGGCTTGATGATGATAGTCAGATGCCGACTCTGGCCCCCATGTTGGATCAATCCAAACCCGCCGTGGTGAATATTGCCACACGTAG
>NZ_DCSO01000041.1:10997-11470 GCF_002325665.1 Methylophaga sp. UBA1464 | reverse complement strand
GTGGTGAATATTGCCACACGTAGCGAAGTGCGAATTCAGGATAACCCATTATTAAACGATCCTTTTTTCCGGCGTTTTTTTAACTTACCAGAGCAACAACGACCTCGAACCCGTCAGGCACAAAGCCTGGGTAGTGGCGTGATTGTTAACGCCAAAGAAGGATTGGTATTAACCAATAATCATGTGATTCAACGTGCTGATGAAATTACTGTTTCACTGCATGACGGTCGCAGTTTTCAGGCTGAAGTGGTTGGAAGTGATCCAGCTACCGATGTTGCTGTCATTCGTATTCCGCCTGAAAATCTTACTGCCTTGCCTTTAGCGGATTCAGATAGCCTGCGTGTAGGTGATTTTGTGGTGGCCATTGGCAATCCATTTGGGCTGGGCCAAACCGTAACGTCCGGTATTGTCAGTGCCTTGGGCCGAAGTGGTCTTGGCCTCGAAGGCTATGAAAACTTTATTCAAACCGATGC
>NZ_DCSO01000041.1:3376-10843 GCF_002325665.1 Methylophaga sp. UBA1464 | reverse complement strand
AATATCGGTATCGGTTTTGCCATCCCCAGTAATTTAGTCAAACAGATTACCGACCAGTTACTTGAGCATGGCGAAGTACGTCGTGCTTATTTGGGCGTACAGATGCAGGACATTACGCCAGAACTCGCACAAGCTTTTGGGATTGAAGATAATCGTGGGGGTGCTGTAGTCACCAATGTCATACCCGGATCAGCCGCTGAAAAATCCGGATTACAAGTGGGCGATGTAGTCACCGCTGTAGATGGTGTCTCGCTATTAAATGCGGATAACCTGCGAAATACCATCGGTTTGTTAATGGTTGGACAAACTATCAAACTGGATATTATTCGTGACGGAAATCCGCAGACTCTGACAGCTAAAGTAACGGAAATGCAACGGAGCACCACCAGCACACAATCCGGTGATGTTCACCCTAAACTGGCTGGTGCAACCTTTGGTGATATTGAACAGGATTCACCGGCTTACGGTAAAATACAGGGCATTATGCTGTATTCTGTCCAACGTGGCAGTCCGGCATGGAATGCGGGGTTACGCAGTTATGACATTGTCACCTCGGTAAACCGTCAACCGGTCAGTAATCTGGAACAATTTAAACAGATGGTGACCAATCAACCGGAATTGTTATTGAATATTGTTCGGGAAAATCAAGCGATGTTCCTGTTGCTAAGATAAAAACTATAGGGTGCGGAGGATCAACTCCGCACCCTCGTATCTATGCTAAGGCTATAATCCCATTTGACTGAGGCTCGGATAGTCATCTGGTCTTCGACCTGAAGGCCAGGTTAATTTCCGCTCACTTTTCGCAATAGCCAGATCATTAATACTGGCGAAACGGGTTTTCATTAACCCATTTTCATCAAATTCCCAGTTTTCATTTCCATACGATCGAAACCATTGGCCACTTTCATCGTGCCATTCATAGGCAAATCTCACAGCAATCCGGTTTTCGCTATATGCCCAAAGTTCTTTAACCAGTCGGTATTCTCTTTCCTTTTGCCACTTTCTCTCCAGGAATGATTTGATCTGCTCTCGGCCCACTGGAAACTCCGAGCGATTACGCCACTGGCTATCAACGGTATAGGCCAAGGATACTTTTTCCGGGTCCCGGCTATTCCAGCCATCTTCAGCTATACGGACTTTTTGTTTGGCGGTTTCAGCGTTAAACGGGGGAAACGGTGGTTTCTGTTCTGTTTGCTGCATGATTTTATCTCCTGCAATAGATGTATACCGATTTGTCTACCCACAGAATAGACAGATCAGTCTACCTCTGTCAAACTGGCACTAAATTTGTGAGAAATGATTATGGATAAACGCCAGCAATTAATTCATACCGCATTTGATCTGTTTTACCGAAATGGAATTCATGCTGTTGGGATTAATCAGATCCTGCAGACAGCAGGTATCGCCAAAAAAACGCTATACAACCACTTTGCCAGTAAAGACGAATTGATTCAGGCAGTAGTCGAATACCGCGATGAAAATTTCTATTACTGGTTAGCTGGCAGATTGGAACAGGTCAAACCTGGATATGATGGCCTTAATGAACTGTTTGATGCGGTAGATGACTGGATAAATAACCGCGTCAAATTACTCGCTGACTTTCATGGCTGTTTTTTTATTAACACCTGTGCTGAATTTAACGATCCGCATCACCCACTCCATCAACAATGTCAGCAACATAAACAACGGATAAATACTTTAATCGAAAGACAGATCGGCGCCCTGGGAATACTTGAACCAGCTATTCAACGGGTGACACAGTCAATCAGCCTGTTAAAAGAAGGAGCCATCGTAATGGCCCATGTACAGGGAGATTTAACTGCAGCAAACAAGGCAAAAGATATGGCCTGGATTGTATTGGCCGCTTATCTTAGTTAAAAATAATTGTTACGTTATTTAAGCAGCTGTTGAATGTTTTGAGCATATTGCGCTTCTGTTAATGGCATATAACCGGTGAAATGCAGCCAGGTGACCATATTGGAAAAATAGTGTGTTAAAAATACTTTAAGATTAGCTTTGTCTTCTAAAGACTGTTTATTCACATACAGAAACAATGGTCTGGAAAACGGCGTGTATTGACCATTTGCCACGGTTTCAATAGATGGGTAAACAGGGCCATTACCATTATCAATTGGTACCAGTTTTAACGTATCCCAATGACGGTGATAGCCGCCAATCCCAAAAAATCCCAATGCATTTTTATCTTTGGCAATATGCTCTGCCAAATACTCTTCATCTTCGCTGGCGACATAGTCGGAACGACTTTCCCGGGTGACCCCTGTTACATGCGTTGTGAAGTAGTCATAGGTGCCGGAATCCTGCCCTCTGCCATATAGTGATAACAACTTATCTGGCCATTCCGATCTCAGCTGATTCCAGTTCATGATTTCGTCTTCACTTTGCTTTGACCAGATAGCTTTTAACTCGTCCAGCGTCAGAGAATCGACCCAATCATTGCCCGAGTGCACAACCACTGCCAGGGCATCCTGCGCCAATGGGAGCTCGACATAATCAATCTGATTTTTTGCACATAAAGCAACTTCTTCGGCGTTGATCGGCCTGGAAGCATTACTGACATCGCTTTTTCCTTCACAAAACAAACGAAAACCCGCATTGGTTCCAGAAAACTTAACCGAGATTTCGGTTTCCGGTTGCTCCCGTATAAAGCGTTTGGCGGCTTCAGTAGATATCGGAAAGACGGTACTGGATCCATTTACGACAAGGGTGTTTTCAGTAATATTAACTTCCGAAAGATCATCCTGCTGTGAACACCCAGCCAACATAGCTAAAACAAGACCAGCAATCACGCTTACATATTGTTGTTTCACTGAGATTTACTCCGACTTGTCGAATTAGTCATGCTTGGAATCTTTCAACGATTGTTTCAAGTCTTCCCAGAAAATTTTCAAACTGGTGAATTTGGTTTCCACCGCATCAAAATAGTGTTCCAGCTCATCAATTTTCTCGTGTTGCTGTGCATCCATTTCACTGGGCATGCCCGCTTCAAGTTCCTCAATGGCTTGCTTGAGTTCACGAATACGGACTTGTCTTTCCTGTGGCGTTAAATTGGACATGGCTTAAACCTCAAAATGATTTGTTCTGATTAGAAGATCTGACTTATGCCAATGATCAACAATGGAAGCACAAAAAATACACCGCCTATATAGGCAACAACATAAAGCTTGTTTTTCTGGGCATACATCGCCAGGGTCTCGGCCATTTTGACCGGTAACTGGCGAAATACCGGCAATACATATATCAGTAGAATCGCCATCAGATTAAAAAACAGATGTACCAGGGCTATCTGCAAAGCAAGTTCAGCAGTTGGGCCCGATATCGCCGTTGCTGCCAGCAAGGCGGTGATGGTGGTGCCGACGTTTGCCCCTAAAGTAAATGGATAGATCTGTTTAATTGAAAAGACACCGGTTCCTGCCAGCGGAACGATTAAGGCAGTCGTGGTTGAAGAAGATTGGACCAGAACAGTAATAATTGACCCTGAAGTCATGCCAGCAATCGGTCCCCTGCCTACCGCCTTATGCAAAATGTCTTTTGCTTTGCCGACCATCACTTTACGCAGTAACTTACCTATCGCTGAAACCACAAACAGGATCAACGCTATACCTATCACTATTAACGCAATCCCCGCCCAGACCTCAGGCAGCCAACCCGTTATAAACTTCAACGCATCGTTGGCCGGTGCCAGCAAGGTCTTCATGAAATTTACATTACTCATGCTGACGCTGGTATCCGAAATGAAAAACCCGGACATAAACTCAGCAGTATTCTGTAACGGTTTAAATAAAAGTTCTAACGGTAACAGTATCAGAACAGCAAAGATGTTGAAGCTGTCGTGCACTGTGGCAGCAGCAAACGCCCGGCGGAATTCTTCGCCGTTACGCACATGTCCCAGACTCACCAGCGTACTGGTTAATGAAGTACCGATATTCGCGCCCATGACCATAGGAATAGCAATACTTAACGGCAAACCGCCCGCCACCATGCCGACAATAATGGAGGTGACCGTGCTGGAACTTTGAATCAATGCAGTAGCGACAACACCGATAATGAGAGCAATCACCGGATTTGATGCAAAAGAAAATAATTCCTTGGCATTACTGGCTGTCGCCATTTTAAAACCACTGCCAATGGCCCCCACAGAAGCCAGCAAAAGATAAATCAATGCCGCCACCATCAACCATGCTTGCCAATTGGATTGAGACACCTGTGCGTTTAACGAGGGGTTTTGCTGGGTAAGGGTAGACATGAGTGATCACTCTTATTGAAATTCACTCATGCAATTTAATGCTCATCTGTGACAGTTTGATGAACAATTTTCAGTTATTAATTTGAATAATTGGAACATTGCGTTAGTTGATATTCAGATTCGTGATAAACCGTTTCCTCGAATTTTTTATATCACTTACAAACATTTACATAGCTTGAAACAAACTTACAGAAAGAACGGTTAATCTGCTTTTCAGTGACAGGCTTTATCAAGCGAGGTAAACACAATGTTAAATTTAACAAAGACAAAAACATTTATCTTAATGGTGTTTTCACTGTTAATCATCGGCTTTTCAGTCAACACGGCCAAAGCAGACGTCAGAATCAATATAGGGCTTGGCTATCCAATCGGTTATGTAGATCATCGTCATCATGGCTATGTCGTGCAGCACCATGCTCCCCGATACAGCTATCACAAGCATCATTACCATCAGCCGAAAAAGTATTATTCAAAACATAAACACCATTACCACCAGCCAAAAAAATATTATTCAAAGCATAAACATCATCCGCAATCCTACCGTGGACACGGTAATCACCGTGACCATTATCGATATGAATCCAGAGGAAATCATCGGAATTACGGGTATCGGGATCATCGCTATTATCGATAATCCGAAGTCAGATTAGTATGATTTGAAATGAATAAGGCCCCAATTCAGGGGCCTTGTTATTTTAATCCTAGAAGCTATAACGGACATTGGCCGTGATATTACGGCGTTCGCCATAGCCGCAATCACGCCCAACGCCACGACACCAAGAAATATATTCTTCATCAGTCAGATTCTTAACATCTACCGTGAAATCCCAGTTTTGATAACCATATCCAATCATCGCATCGTAAAGTGTCTCGGACGGTATTTTAGGTCCAGCTCCTGTTCCATAATCAGAACCTACACTATCACCGATATAACGAACGCCGGCCCCAATACGCCAATTATTGTTCAAGTAATATTTATTCCACCAAGACGCTACTTTTTCAGAAACATAGGCCAAACGTTCACCTGTTTGACCATTGTCTGCATTCATATTGGTGTAACTAAATTGGGTTTCAAATTGAGCCCAGCGTTTATTGACTTGTAATTCCCAGCCGTCAATGGTCGCCCCTGTCTGTTCAACGCCGTCAGGAATATCTCCTGGCTGGACACGATTGGTTTGCAGAATATCAAAATAGGCCGCGGTAATCGCTAGGCTTTTATCATTAGACAAGTATTTGAAACCATATTCACGCTGCTTACCTGTGGTAGGCTTCAGCGTACTTTCTTCGCTGGTTCCAAGATTCATTGTGAATGCTTCCGAGTAACTGGCGTAAGGGGAAAGCCCATTTTCAAAGCGGTACATAATCCCTATACGGCCTGTTGTCTCATTTTCCTCGCTGGTTACATTATCTCCTACTTCAGCAAGCAGGATATTTTTCGCCCAATCTCGTCGTAATGCGGCAGAAACAACGACAGGACCGATTTCCATATGATCGGCAAAGTAAAAGCCAACCTGTCTGATTTGATTATCATTCGGATTAGTTGGGTCGAGAATACCAGGGTCAAAATTACCATACACTGGATTATAAAGGTTTATTGGGGTTCCAATAGCTGACGCTGAGTTATCGGTTTCCCAGAGAGCATCTTGCCGATCCACACCGATTGCCACATTGTGCTGAACGACACCTGTATCAAATTTTCCTTGAAGGCGAGCATCTAAGTTGAAAATTCGGGTTTCTCTATCCGCTGTAGTGATAAAACGACCAATGTTGCCATCAGCATCAGTGGTAAAACCACTTGGAGCCGTGGTGTAATGCTCCCGAGTTTTAGTGCTGGACTCCGAATAACGAGCTGTCGTGGAGAAAGACCATGCCTGGTTGAAGCTATGGTCAAACATTAGCGTTACTTCTGTCTTCTCACGGTCATATTTATCCCAGCCAGGTTCACCAACAAACGTTTCTGAACCAACATAACCCAGCGGTCCACGATCCAATGTTCCAGCTTGCGGGAGAAACTGAGCAGACACCTGGCCTGTATTCATCTGTCTGTTAAAGAGTACCGTAAAGCTGGTATCTTCCGTGGGTCTCCATGTCAAAGAAGGCGCAATAAAAAAACCATCATCGTCGACATAATCAACCTGAGTCTGACTATCTCGTTCAAGGCCAACAACTCGATAGAGTAACTTTCCATCTTCGGTTGCTGGACCAGTCACATCGAAAGCGATTTGCTTACGGTGAAATGAACCATACTGAGCCCAGATTTCGCCCTGCTTTTCTTCTTTAGGAAGTTTCGAAACCGAATTAAGTATTCCCCCTAACTCACCCTGTCCGTACAACACTGCAGAAGGGCCTTTTAGAACCTCAATACTCTCAAGTGCATAAACATTAGGTCTTACCGTATTATAAAAACCATACAGTTGACGAAGACCATCAACATATTGCGAGGGATCAATTCCGCGAACCTTAGCAGAGTCACCACGTGTATCTAAACCAAAACCACCAGCATATACACCAGAGCTATAGAGCAGCGCATCCTGAATCGTTTTGGCGCCTGTATCTCGAATAAAGTTTTCATCCACTACCGACATTGAGAAAGGCTGATCAACCAGAGGCACATTCAGTTTTCCCACACTTGGCTCTTTTTCCAGCTCGATATAACCTAACGTATCTGCGTTTGTCGATGTAACCTCAACGGTAGGCAGATCCAATGACTTTTCTTCAGTTTCCTCAGCGATTGCATTTGGTGTAAATACAAACATAGCCAATACGGCAGGGGCACAAAACAGCCGGAGCTTTTGAACAGGTGGATACATTACATTTCCCAGTTTGTTTAAATTAAAGCTAAATGATAGTGATTTAGATTTGCGTAATGTAAAGGAGTGTAACAAGCCTGTCAATTGTGGCTTTACGGGAAACTCCCTTAACCAACCATATAAATGTAAGGGCTGTCGTAGATAAACTTATATCCAGCTACTTGCTTTACTTTCGAGTGATAATGGGATTTTGAAGATAATTTGCCAGCAGACAAATAGTAAAAATGACTATTTATATTCCGTTAAAGCTATGAGCGATTTTCTTAATTTACGTCAAATAATCTCTCGAATAGATAGCTGCCCTTCGTCCGTGAAGAGTATTTAAGTTATCGATCAGAAGCTGGTTCTCAGGTTAAGCGAGACACTACGTGGCTCACCATAGGTGTTGTATTC
>NZ_DCSO01000041.1:286-3328 GCF_002325665.1 Methylophaga sp. UBA1464 | reverse complement strand
TATTTAGCCCGCCAATACGCTCGTAATATTTGCGATCTGTCAGGTTATTCACGGCAAGTGTAAGGCTGGTTTTCTGAGTGATGTCATATCCCAGCTGGGCGTTAAAAACAGCGTAACCGGTGCCTTCTCTTAGGCCTTTTTCGCCTGTTCCGATGACCGCTGAGTTTGCCGTCATACCAGCACTTGCGCGCCAGGGTGTACCGGCAAACCGATAGGTCCCGTAGAGCTTGAGCGAGTGCCGCGGCTCAAACAGCGAGAAACGTTCACCTTCCCTAAGGCGGTCAACCTCGTAGCTGCTCGTTATGTAGGCATAACCAGCCATCAGTTGCAGATTAGCTGTCGGACTGCCACTGATCTCTACTTCGGCACCTTTTACTTCGACTTCACCAGCAGAAAGGAAGAATCCGGGATTATCAAGATCGTTAAACGAGCGATTAACATCGCGGGTCCGGAATACCGATGCACCAAACTGTAGCTTGCCATCATTGAATTCGCCTTTGATACCGACTTCAATCTGCCTACCCTCGCGAGGGTCCAGATTTCTGCCACTGACCGCTTGCTGCGTTTGTGGCATAAAGATATCAGCGTAACTGCTATACAAGGCAAGGTGCTGGTTTATGCGATAGACCACACCAGCATAAGGCGTGAAGATATTACGTTCACGTGACCTTTCATCCCATGATGTGGAAGGGGAAGGTGAAACATTTCGGCTACGGTATGTGTAATTGCTAAATCGGCCGCCAAGCACCACAGTTAACGGGTCAGTCAATGAAAATCTGAGCTGACTGTACATACCGTTTTGGGTCGTTTCATACCCAAAACCTCCGACATAGGGCTTAATGCTGTTTTTGGGTACCAGATCTGCACGTCCGAACGGAACGTTGGCAATGGAAGAGTTCGCCCCGGAAAGTCTTTCTTCACTTAAACGTTCATAATTAAATCCAACAGTCGCTGCATGCTGCCTGCCAAGTAATGAGAATGGACCGGTGCCATAGACATCAAACGATTCACGTGTGGACTCGTAATCCCAACCTCTGCGTAAATAATTGCCAATTAGTCCAGTCGCGGGATCGACACCGCCGGTGGGGAAAGCATCATTTAAGCGCCAATCCCGCGAAGCATGTCCAACCAGTGCTTTTAGTTGCCATCCGTTATCCAGATGATGGGCTGCCTCAAATCCTATGGTGGTATTTCTCGTTTCATTGCGCGCCCATGACGGCATAGTTGTGGTTGATCGAGATGTATCAATCAGTGTTCCGTCGGTATAGGCAGGCAGCCCCATAAACGGATTGGTTTTATCGTCTTGAGATGCCACATAAAATGAGAAACTAGTGGATGAGGTCAGATCGTAATCAAGTGTGCCGTATACAAAGTTCTTACGACTCTTTGCGTCATCATAATAGAACTCGCGATCCTGCAAGGTGGCAACGAACCGTCCCCGCAGACTTCCGTCATCGTTTAATGGGGTGCCAGCGTCGAACTCGGCCCGGTTATTCGACCACGAACCATGAGTCAGCGCCAGAGATCCCTGTGTCTCACCAGGCGCACGCTTGCGAACGAAGTTAACTGTTCCGCCTGGCTGTCCAGATCCCTGAAACAAACCCGCCGGCCCACGCAACACCTCTATCCGATCAAACATTGCTACATCATATTGCTGGGTGGCGTTTAGACCGCCAAAAGCCGGTACACCATCATAGCTGGGTTCCAGAAAATAACCGCGTGAACGAATCTGGTAAGTCGCACCATCCCAAGGGGTTACGGTAACACCGGTGACCTGAGCCAATGCATCTTCCACCCGGACTATATTTTGATCTTCTATACGTTGGCGCGTGATCACACTGACTGAATTGGGGATTTCCATCACCGGCACGGCAGCTTTCCCCCCTATAGTCAAAACCGGTGATACATAACTGCCGCTTCCTTCAGTGGTAGCATCAGCCCAGCCCCTGACCGTGATCGAAGGTAATGTTTCGTCACTCTGAGGATCTGCTTTCACGCTGCTTTCAGCACTCGCATTAAACGACCAGCTTAACGCGAGACTGGCTAAGAAAAGTCGATGTAGCCGGAATTTTGAAGGCATTAAGACAGCTAACTCATTGGAAATCAGAGTTTGTTTTTTCATTTCAGTTCAGTTCTCAAAGATCGAAAATAAGATGCAAGGTGTTCAGAGACGCCGCTTCATTGCAGAATTTGGTTAAAACACTAATAGCTATGATACATCATATCTATTTCTTGTCACTACAATGCTTAATCTTTCTGCTGATTTTGCGGGAGTCTTACAGGCACGGCATTGTTTTTACAGCCTGAGCATTATTGCCGGAAACTGTGTCAGAGAAGACACTATAAGGAAGTTTTAGTGTGACCATTGCTCCTTCTCAGATCTAGACAATTACGGGTTACGCATGCCGCCAGAATGTCCTAAATATCGGCAAAAACAGTGACAACCAGTCGCAGATAATGCAAGCTTATTACTCTTAACACGCTCTGAAGCCCCAGAGAGCAACAAAAGGAAAACGCTTATGAAAGGCAGCCAAAAAGTTATCGATTTGCTCAACAAGCTACTTGCCGGTGAGCTGACCGCAATGGATCAATACTTCATCCACTCCAGAATGTACGAAGATTGGGGCCTGACAAGATTATACAACCGCATTGCCCATGAAATGCAGGATGAAACCGAACATGCCGATCAAATGATTAAACGCATTCTGTTTCTGGAAGGCATGCCCGACCTGGCACATCGCGAACCGCTACGTGTAGGTCATACCGTACCGGAAATGCTGCAAAACGATCTGGATCTGGAATACGCTGTGGTCAAAAATCTGCGTGAGGGTATCGCGCTCTGCGAAGCAGAAGAAGATTACGAAACTCGCCAAATGCTACTTAAACAACTTGAAGATACCGAACTGGATCACACTCACTGGCTCGAACAACAGCTAGGCTTGATTGATAAAATGGGTTTAAGAAATTATCAACAAGCCATGACGTTGGCTGAAGCTTAAAGATTTCATTGATGACCGAATGGTAGGTTGGGTTGAATGCAAT
>NZ_DCSO01000041.1:0-182 GCF_002325665.1 Methylophaga sp. UBA1464 | reverse complement strand
TGAATGCAATGAAACCCAACAATAAATTTCAAATGTTGGGTTTCGCAAGCTCAACCCAACCTACCCTCGAAATGTAGATCCGGGAAAGCTGTAAGTTTACTTCCTCGGATCATCCTCTGGATTAATGTAGGTAATATCCCACGGTCCGGTGGCGATCAACTCCACAATGGTTTCCTCTTCCG
>NZ_DCSO01000107.1:37877-39708 GCF_002325665.1 Methylophaga sp. UBA1464 | reverse complement strand
ATATGGGTATGCATATCAATGGCACCGGCCATAATGACTTTGCCACGCACATCGATTTCTTCATCAACCCGACCATCTGTCGGTTTTTCGACAATACGCCCATCGCGGATATAGATATCCCGTACCACATCATTTTGATCGTGTGCCGGGTCAAAAATACGTCCGCCTGTTAATTTTAAAAGCATCTTTATCTCCGTTTACAGGGCCTGTTCGACCGCACTGAGTACTTCAAACACGCTGGGTAAGCCGCTGTCACGTAATTTTCTTAAAGGAACTGAAACAACACTGTCGGTACGAAAGGTCCGGCCTTCGTGATCGATACCGGGCACACCAACCGGAATATAGACTTCCGGTTCCGTTTCAAACTGCATACCGCTTCGTCCAAGCACAATAGTGGTGGCTGACGTTTTGGGTGGCGTAACGGTGGTGTTAAAGCTGGAAACCCAGATAACAACATCACTCTCACCTTCAGCAAGAATGCGTCGACCGTCATTTAAAAACGGGTCGTAATCTGGAAAGCGACGATTGAAGGTGGTTCGCATCGGATATCCACTTTGCCAGGAAGCTACGGCATTCACAGTGGTATCACCTTCTTTACCGCCTAATGGCAAGCCATTGCTGCGGGTGGTAGCGTTAATTTCCTTGATCAGTTCACAGACGTTTTGAATGGTGGCCTCAGCATGATCAAAATCCAGTTGGCCAGCTGACCAGGTCACTACCGAATATTTAGCGGCCATTAGTCTGTCGGCCAAGGTTTGTAATTCACTGACTGCTACTCCGGCAACGGCTTCTGCCTGAACCGGTTTACCTTTCAGCAAAGCGCGCAATACCGAAACCACTTCCGGCAAGTCAGCATTATCGCAGCCGATAACCTGAGCCTTTTTACCTTTTGGCGAAGTGGAGGCATCTCCACTTGGTTTCTTGCCTAAATAGATAACTTCACGCGACTCAATATCCTGGCCGAACATGCTCTCTTTGTTCCAGATCATTCGTTCAAAAAAGCGTGGGAATGTGGATTCGACATCCGTTCCTACAACCAGTAACAGATCGACCCGGTTTCTTACTTCGGTAAGCGTGGTCGTCATATAGCCGGTGTCCTGTAATACTAGGATATTGCGAAAGGCGGCTGGAGAATAAAAACTATCAATCGTGGCGCCGCTTTTATCAGCCAGTGCCATGGCAGAACGCGCACCGTTTAAGTCCGTACCCAAACCTGCGATTAACGGTTGTTTGCTGTTAATGAGTAAATCAGCAATATGGGAAACGGCCTGATCCAGAGTAACTGCTTTGCCTTGAATGCGGGGTTGTAAATCGGATATCGGCGTTTCAAAACCCGGACGAGTGACAGCATCACCATTTTCCAGAACTTTAATGTTGTTACCGCTGACTTGAATTGTCAGATCATCGGATGCTATACCACAAAATGGGCTGGCAACTTCATGCCAAACGGTTGCCGTGCTGTTTTCTGTCATATCGCTGTCCTCGATAAATCTCACATAAATAAACTGGGGCCGTTATAACCTGCTTCAAGTCCAGGCGGATATTTCAGCCGCAATATTGAAAAGCATTAACCATGTTTTGCGCGTAATAAAAGCGAATCAATATTGTTGTCACGTAACTGTTTCTGTAAGGCATCGGCTTTATCACGACCGATGACTGGTCCAACCTGAACACGGTGCCAGGTATCAGTATTATCTATTGTCACAGTTTGCACTTTTGATTCAATACCTAAAAAGGCTAACCTGGCCCGAAAACCATCCGCATCATCAAGCTTTTTAAATGAACCGACCTGAATCATATAGCTGACTGCATCAACGGCGGGCTCCGCAGC
>NZ_DCSO01000107.1:35602-37679 GCF_002325665.1 Methylophaga sp. UBA1464 | reverse complement strand
TTGCTGGGTTTGTTCTGCAGTTTGTGCAGATGGCTGAGGGGCCTCAGCGACCTCTTCAGGTGGAGAAGAGACGATTGGTTTTTGCGGCTGATTGGCAATAGTTCTGGGTTTTTCAACCACCACTTCCGTTTCAGGCAATAAGGTATAAAAATCAAAAGTGGGCTCCACAGCTGATTTTTTTTGCTGTTGTTGCGTGGTTTTTGCCTGTTGCTGATCCGCTGGAACATTATCTTTCAGATGTAATAAAAACATCACAAAAGCACCTACCGCGAAACTGATTAACATAGGTCCCCAAGGCATACTTCCGCCCTGCTTTGGAGACTGTTTACGGGTATTTCTTCTGGCTGCCACAAAAACCTCTTACATCGTTTGTGGCGCTGAGACGCCCATTAAACCCAAACCATTAGCAATAACCTGTCTGACAGCAGTGATCAGTGTTAAACGCGCCTGACTGACATTGATATCTTCTGTCATAAACTGATGGGCGTTGTAATACGTATGGAAATCACGGGCCAAATCCATCAGAAAATGCGCCAGCAGATGTGGCGTGTAAGTTACTGCGGACAGTTCAACTACTTCCGGATAACGTGAAAGCATAGTCAGCAACGCTTGTTCGTGATCTTCGGTTAATAAAGACAAGTTCTGCAACCCGGCCTGTTCATCCCAGTTCAGTTGTCTTTCAGCTAATTGACGGAACACACTGCAAATCCGTGCATGCGCATATTGCACGTAATATACCGGATTATCATTACTTTGTGATTTCGCCAGCTCCAGATCAAAATCCATATGCTGATCAGCCCCACGCAGCACATAAAAGAAACGGGCAGCATCCTTACCAACTTCATCACGCAGTTCCCGTAGCGTGACAAATTCACCACTGCGAGTCGACATACCGACCTTTTCCTTGCCACGATACAATACGGCAAACTGCACCAATAAAACACTTAGTTTGCTGACATCCTGATGTAACGCCGTCATTGCCGCTTTAACACGTGGAATATAGCCATGATGATCGGCACCCCAGATATCAATGATCTGCTCAAAACCACGCTGAAATTTATTCAGATGGTAGGCAACATCAGAAGCAAAATAGGTTGCCTGACCATTATCCCGCACCACAACGCGATCTTTTTCATCGCCAAACTCTGTGGACTTGAACCACCAGGCCCCATCCTGCTGATAGAGCACATCAGCTGCTTTTAATTGCTCGATTGCCTCATCAACCACGCCCGATTCAACCAGTGATCGTTCGGAAAACCACTCATCATATTCGGCGCCAAATTCAGCCAAATCATTACGAATATCATCCAGAATGGCATTTAAACCTAAATCAAATAATTCACGGTACAGTTCAGCACCAAGTAATTTTTTGGCCTGTTGTGTCAGGCCATCAATATGCAATTCTTTGTCACCACCTTGCGGTTCGTCTGTGGGCACGCCATCAAATACCACTGCAGCTGGGTGTAATAGTGCATCGGCATGCTGATTTTTAAGGGTCTCAGCAATGTCAAAAACATATTCACCACGATAACCATTACTGGGAAAAATAAACTGTTCACCACATTTTTCCAGATATCTCAGCCAGACACTGGTGGCCAGAATGTCCATCTGACGGCCAGCATCGTTAACATAATATTCGCGATGTACATCATAACCTACCGCTTTAAGCAGACTGCCGACGACTGAACCATACGCAGCACCACGACCATGACCAACATGCAAAGGACCTGTCGGGTTGGCAGAGACAAATTCCACTTGAACTCTCTGGCCCTTACCGTAATCACTCAAACCGAACTGACCGGCTTTTTTCAATACCTCAGCAACCACTTCCAGTCTGGCATTTGCTGATAAAGTGAAGTTAATAAAACCGGGGCCAGCAATATCGACTTTATCAATCATCTCATGCTGCGGCAAAGCATCAACAATTAAAGTTGCTATCTGACGTGGATTCATTTTGGCCGGTTTGGCCAATACCATGGCAATATTGCTGGCAAAGTCACCATGGCTGCGATCTTTGGTTCGTTCCAACTTAACATCAACCGAGGAAATATCTGCAGGGAGGCTTTGTTGTGAAATC
>NZ_DCSO01000107.1:24715-35433 GCF_002325665.1 Methylophaga sp. UBA1464 | reverse complement strand
GCTTTCGATAATTGTTTTCAATTGGTCTTTCAAGGTAATGAAGTCCAGATAACAGAAATGTGATGGCGAATTTTAACCGATCAGGCTGGTGGATGACACTATCCTTAGGTTCATATTAACTCCGTAGGATCGATGTCTATCGACCAGCGACCTTTTCGCGCCAGTTTAAGCTTACTGATGGAATTGATATGTTGATCAATTAATCGATGCAGAGCAGCACGATCTGCGGATCGCATCAGTAGTTGTGCACGATATCGTCCTGCACGCTTTTCCATTAAAGCGGGAACCGGTCCCAGAATCAGTACTGACGAAGATGAGTGATGTAATAATTCAGAAATCTGTTGCAATAATTGCATAGCCAGATCCGCTTCTTTGCTTTCAGCACGCCAAACCGCCCAGAAACCATGAGGCGGTAATTGCATCTCCATCCGCTCTGCTAATAAATTTTCGGCTATGGTTTCATAACCGTGTTGTAACAGTTTTTTCCAAAACGGATGTTCCGGCTGTTCGGTTTGAATCAAGACTTCCCCGGCTTTTTTGCCACGTCCAGCTCTTCCCGTCACCTGAGTGATCAATTGTGCAAGATTTTCGGTCGCCCTAAAGTCGGCACTGAACAATGCCTGATCAGCATCTACCACCCCTACCAGGGTTACATCATGGAAATCATGGCCTTTAGCTAACATCTGGGTGCCGACCAGAATCGCGGCCTGCCCCTGATTAATCTGTTTAACCATATCGGCAAATGCATTCACCCGCTGGGTGCTATCCCGATCAATTCGCATGACAGGCACATCTCTAAAAATCGTTGTCAGAGCCTGTTCGACTTTTTCAGTGCCAATGCCATAACTTTTCAGTTCCGTGTTACCACATTCCGGACAACTTTTTGGCAACGTTTGTATCAATCCACAATGGTGACAGAAAAGACGGTTCTGCTGTTGATGTACCACCATTTTTGCATCACAACTCCGGCAATTAGCCTGCCAGTTACATTGGTGACACATCAGTACCGGAGCAAATCCACGACGATTGATAAACAGTAAAACCTGATGATTTTGCTCAATATGTTTTTCGATGGATTTTAACAATCCTGTACTTAAGCCATTGTTATCAATAGCACTATTTGCGGCTATCAGTTTCACTTTGGGTAAGGTGGCCCCACCGGCTCGTTGCGTTAACTTAAGCAGCTGATAACGTCTCTGATTTACTTGATATAAGGTTTCCAATGAGGGTGTTGCACTACCCAGCACAACAGGAATATTCAGTCTTTTAGCACGCATTAATGCCACATTTCTGGCGTGATAGCGTAATCCATCCTGTTGTTTATAGGAACTGTCATGTTCCTCGTCAATGATGATCAACCCCGGATTAAGCATTGGCGTAAAAACAGCTGAACGGGTACCGATAATAATATCTGCTTTTGCTGCTCTGGCCAGTAACCAGGCTTGTTTCCGATCGTTATCTGAAACGGAAGAATTTATGACTACAATATTTGCCGTTAATGATTGACGGAAACGTTCAACAAATTGCGTGGTTAATCCAATTTCCGGAATTAATACTAATATCTGTTGCTGGTTTTCAATGAGCTCCCGACAGATTTCAATATAAACTTCTGTTTTGCCACTTCCGGTTATTCCCTGTAGCAAAAAAGTGGAAAATTTATCCCTGGCCTTCAGTATTGTTTCAACAGATTGTTTTTGTTCATCATTTAGCAATACCCCCTGCTGTATTTGTAAACAAGGTAGTGGTAATGCAACTTGTTGGCTGGCAATAATCGATTCTTGTTTTTGCAGGGCAGTCAAGCTGCTTTTTACATTTCCTAATTGAACCCGCAATGCCTTTTCACTGAGTCCTTCCGGATAATCTTCCAATAAATTCAGGATCTGCTTCTGCTTTTTGCCGGGTTTATTGTTTGGTCGTTGTTTTAAAGACCAAAATGTTTCGGTTTGCATCTCATCAGCATCACCAAGTCGTAATTGTTTTGGTAAAGCGGCTTGAAAGCATTCTCCAATGGGATGATGGTAGTAACGGCTTACCCATTGCACCAGCTGCATGATTTCTGTTGGCAAAAATGCCTGTTTATCGACTTGCTGATCAATTTTTTTTAGTTTACTGACTGAAGCTTCCGTTATGGGTTTTATCGCAATGACAATTCCAATCAGTGGTCTACTCCCAAAAGTGACAGCTGTACGCATACCGGTTTGCCAGCTCTCTGCAGGATCATCACTTAGATAATCAAATGTCTGACGTAATGGACAGGATAAGGCGATTTCGACGATGCAGCTCATTAATCAATACTAAATAAATAAAAGAGATCTTTTTAATGATGTTAATGCTTTAGTCCTGTGTATAGCTGTATTAATCCAAAAAATACTTATTATTCATTGTGTTAAATAATGGTTAGGTTGTGCATAACTTTAAGCTTGCGGGATGGATCTCCTGTGTATAACTTTGCGACTTATCCACAGATAATTTTATCCACAGCTTATGATCTGTTTTATAAGCAAAGCATACCGTAGTTGTTAAGCTTGTTTTACCAGATTATCAATAGGGGGATCGGCTTGGCTGGTTTTAAAAAATGCTGTGGCTTTTACAGCTTGCTGACAGAGCCGCCTGAGTTGAGATATGGCTTGCAATTCTTTTTCCATGCGAGCAATAGAAAGTCTTCCTTCTGCACCACGTCTTAACAATAATGATTTTAATGAAAGATACGTTTTTTCGAGGGTATCGAGCTGATTGGATAAATCTGGACCGGGTTTATCCAGGGTGGCGATATCCAGCAACATTAAACAGTCCACATTGAAATGTGCCAGTTGTTGTTGTAATTCAGCCGCAATAGGATGATTGGATAAAGCACGATTTTCAGCAATACCAACCGTAAGTGAGGAAATAGCGTCACAGTATTGGGAAACACGTATCAAATCAGCTGTTTTTTCTGCGATCTGCTCATTAATATGTTGCTGGTAGAGTAGCCGACTGAATTCCCCTATTTTTAAAACATTTTGTTCAGTGAAACTGTGTTGCTGTTTTAACCAGCTCACAGGCCGATTTTTATGAATACAATGCGTCGCCATTTTTATTACATGCTGATTTAATCGAATTAATTCAAGACGGATTGAAGTAAGTGCCAGGTTCGGAATTTTTAACGTCGTTTTATCAAGATATTTCGTTTCGGCAATACTTTGATCAACACCGGAAAACTTGGTTTTCAGCCAGTTTTCCAAAGGGGCTGCCAGCTTCCAGATAAGTGCAACTCCTAATACATTAAAGACCGTGTGAAATAAGACTAATGTGGTGGTGAACTGCACATCGTCAACTATTAATTGCTGAAACCAGTGGATCAGCCATATTAACGGCACCAATAAAATTAGACTGACAATGGCCGTTAAAAGATTAAAAATGACATGGCTGGCAACGATACGCTTGGCTACTGGCTGACTACCGATAACCGAAAAAATGGACGTTGTGGTGGATCCCAAATTACTGCCGATGACAATTGCAGCTGCAGGCAATAAACCAATTATTCCACCAGCGAGCGAGGTTAACGCCAAGGTTAAGGTGAGGCTGGATGATTGCAGTAGCGTTGTCAGGAGCAACCCAGCTAACGCAAACAATATTATATCAACGACTAATAAGCCACTGGAAAAATGCAAATCAAACAAGCTGTCGGCACCACTGAAAGTGGCTTTTAAAGCGGCTATTCCTAAAAATAGCAGGCCAAAACCGGTTAATGCCAAACCGATATTGGCATAACCACGATTAATGCCTAATAAGCGCATCGCCATACCGATACCAATTAACGGTAAGGCAAATTTTTCAATATTCAGGTTGAAACCAACCAAGACAACTAACCAGCCCGTGACCGTGGTGCCGACATTACTGCCAAACACAATCCACATTGCTCTTCTCAGGCTGATAATGCCGGCATTGGCAAAACCAATTGTGGCCAGAGTGACGGCACCTGAGTGTTGAATAATAGCCGTGAGCAGGAAACCCGCACTGAGGCCGCGTAGACGAGTGTTGGTCCAGCTTTGCAGGATTTGATTGAGCTTATCTCCGGCAATTTGTTTGAGTCCGTCAGTCATCAACCACATGCCTAACATAAACAAACCCAAGCCACCGATTAGCGATCCCAGCATATTCAACATGTAACACCTACCAGATTCCTGAAGCATTGAATTGATGATACCGGATAAAATTTCAGCGATGCTATGCTATGCAAAGTAAATCAATGAGGTGTGAGATGAAAACGGCGTTTGTAGTAGCAATGGATGAACAGGGGTTAATTGGACGCGACAATGATCTGCCATGGCGACTGTCAGCGGATCTGCAATATTTTCGCTGTATTACTATGGGTAAACCCATTTTAATGGGCCGTAAAACCCACGAGTCGATCGGCCGAGCCTTACCTGGTCGGCAAAATATTGTGGTGAGTTCGTTAGCTGATTATCAGGCTGAAGGATGTGATGTCGTCAATTCGATTGAAGCCGGATTAAAGCTTGCCGCAGATGCGGATGAAATAATGGTGATCGGTGGATCGTCATTGTTTGAGCAGATGTTCGATAACGTCGATAAACTTTATCTCACAAGAGTTCATGCTGAATTGGAAGGCGATACCTGGTTTCCTGAATGGGATAAAACTCAGTGGCAGTTAATCAGCCAGGAATCGCACCCGGCAGATGAAAAAAATGATTATGCCTATAGTTTTGAGGTTTACCAGCGCGTTTAATTCGGCGGCGACATCAGCTGTATAGCAGTATGCAGATGTTCAGAGGCTTCATGACCCAAATCGGTCAGATATCCACCATCAGCCTGTGTAATTAAACCGTTATTAAATAATTGTTGCGCCGCTTCAACCAGACCTTCCCGCGCTGTTGAATGATGAATTTTTATACCTTGCAGCGTGTTGCTGGGATCAAATTGTAATAAGACTTCGATCTGGTCAATTTTTTGCTGTTGCATATCCGGCTCCATTACCAATTTATGTTCAGTCTACGCCTAAATTACTCAGCGGTGGATGATTTAATAAATTAAAAAACTGGTCAGCCGGGACAGGTCTGCTGAATAAATAACCCTGCATAAAGTCACACCCCTTGTTTTTTAATGCTTGCAGATGTTCTGTTGTTTCAACACCTTCCGCCAGCGTTTTCAAACCCAGTGATCGGGCAAGAGTGATAACGGCATCAACAATGGCTTCATCATCTTCATCTATCAGCATGTCAAACACAAAACTCTGATCAATTTTGAGTTTATTAATAGGGAATTTTTTCAGGTAATTCAAAGAAGAATAGCCGGTACCGAAATCATCCAGTGATAACCGAATACCAGCATCTGCAAGGGATCTGAGTTGTTTAATAGTCAGATCAATATTGATCATAGCGACCGATTCGGTGATTTCCAGCTCCAGGTTATCTGCTGCCAGCTGATGTTCATGAAGAATGGCATTTATCATGTTAACCAGCAAAGGATTATTGAATTGCACGGCAGACAGGTTTATCGCCACTAATAAATCCTCATGTCCGGCTTCAACCCATTGTTTACATTGCGCAATTGCCGTGTGCAAAATCCACTGTCCTATTGGATTAATCATGCCTGTTTCTTCTGCAATAGGAATAAACTCCATTGGCGAAATCATTCCAAACTCCGGGTGATCCCAGCGTAACAAGGCTTCTGCACCGGTAATTTTGTTTTGCTTGATATCCACTAAAGGTTGATAAACCAAAGACAGTTCATTACGGGCCAGTGCAAATCGCAAGGCATGCTCCAGTTCCAGTTTATACACAATCTGTGAATGCATCTCAGCGGTGAAAAACTGATATTGATTGCGTCCGGCCTGTTTTGCCCGATACATGGCTGTGTCTGCATGTTTATTGAGGCTTTCTGCATCTTTTCCGTTATCCGGATAAACACTGATACCTATCGAAACAGTAACAAACAGCTGGTTACCTTCAATTTCAAAAGGTGCGGTGATATTTTCCACTAACTTCTGGGCCACATGTCCGGCTCCATCAGCATCGGTGTCAGGTAATAAAATAATAAACTCATCGCCCCCGGTCCGGCATACGGTATCCTGTTCCCGCATTTGTTCGATAAGTCTTCCGGCCACTTTTATCAGTAAACTGTCACCTATCGCATGACCGAGACTGTCATTGATAAATTTAAACCGATCCAGATCCAGATACAGTAACGCCAGTTTTTGCTGATGACGCTCTGCTGAAATCAACGTCTGGTGAATGCGATCCTTGAGTAAGGCCCGATTAGGTAAACTGGTCAAGACATCGTGATGTGCCAGGAAATTTATTTTCTGTTCTGCTTCCCGGTACTTGCTGATATCCGACATGATGGCAACATAATTTTGCAGCTGCTCCTGCTCGTTATCAACACGGCTAATGGATAACCATTGCGGATAGATTTCACCATTCTTGCGACGGTTTTGTACTTCACCAGACCAGAAACCCTGTTGTTCAAGCTGATTCCACAACAGCTCGTAAAAGTATTTATCATGGTAACCAGAGCTGAGGATGGATGGGTTTTTACCGGTGACGTCTTCCAGAGAATACCCGGTCATAATGGTGAACGCCGGGTTCACAGTAACGATGAGATTGTTTTCATCGGTAATGATGATGCCTTCATTGCTGTTTTCAAACACTAAACTGGCCAGACGTAATTCCTTTTCAGCTTCGTATTGCCGACTGATATCACGACTGATGCCAAGCACACCTATCGTTTCACCGGTTTCATTCTTAAGCGGGGTTTTCAGGGTTTCAAACAATACCTCTCGCCCATCTGCTCCGTATTTACGTTCTTCATAAAATTGGCTGGTGTCGTGCTGCAAGGTGAGTTGATCACTGTGACGATAATTACGGGCTTCTTTCTCCGGGTAAAAGTCAAAATCTGTTTTTCCAATAATTTCCGATTCATTCGTCCCCAGGAAATTTATCACTGCCTGATTACAACGGATATATTTACCCTGTTCGTCCTTACAGAAAATTAAATCGGGTGATGAGTCAATAATACTTCTCAGCAAAACACGCTCTTGATTCAGATGGGTCTGAACTTGTTTGCGGAGGGTGATATCTTCAGTAATGGCTATACAGACGGTTTTTTCATCGTAGATGGCGGTTTGCAAATCCACATGGACTTCATAACGGCTGCCATTTTTACGATAGTGATAGGTTTCAAAATTCAGGCGTTGTGTTTCGCCGTTTATCAAGGGTGAAATTAAGGCTTCAAACGTTACCCGGTTATAGTCTTTATTCAGATCGATAGGCGTCATTTCCTGCAATTCTTCCATACTGAACCCCAGATTGGATTTAGCACCATGGTTTACTTGAATAAATTTGAATGTCTGGGCATCAAAGACATATATTTCATTTAACGAGCGTTCAAGAATTTCACCAAATAACGCATTTTGTTCAGCGGTTTGTTTTTGTTCACTGATATTCAGCACTACTCCGACGATTTGCACTTTTTGTGTCTGAGCATTTTTTACTGCAGAAAGATGATCCTCAACCGTAATGTAATGACCATCTCGATGACGAAAACGAAATTGATTACTGACTGGTTTATCCGTTTGTAAAGCCGCCAGCAAAGTACGCTTAACGCCATTGATATCATCAGGATGAACACTTTGTTGCCAGGCTTGGGGCTGGCTCAACCAGTATTCGGCAGGATAACCGGAATAACTGATGACGGATTCACTGACATAGCTCAGATGAAATTCTCTGTGGCTGGCTTCATTGACGTCCAGAATGTAAGTAACACTGGGGCTTATGGTCAGCAAGTTTTTCAGAAAATCGACGGATTGACGTAGCTCCTGACGCAGTTGGTACTGGTTGGTCACATTGGTAAAAACCAGTATCACCCCAAGAATTTCGGTCTGACGATCATGATCAACACGGATCGGTGCTGCACTATCAGAGATATGATATCGCGTACCATTTCGGGCAACCAGAACGGTATGATTGGCTAATTCGACGACTTCACCACTTTTGATGACCAGGTCTACCGGGTTGGTCATCTTTTCGCCGGTTTCCGCCTGATAAATATCAAATACTTCAGGTAATGGTTGTCCGATGGCATCCTTTTCATGCCAGGCCGTCAATTCACTGGCCACTCGATTCATTCGTGTAATATTACCGATAGCATCCGTGACAATAACCGCATCACCAATGGATTCCAGTGTAATTCGCAAACGCTGCTCGTTCTCAGTCAGAATACTGATGTGCGACTGTAGTTGTTGGGCGGCATCAACTAATGTCTGAGCGACTTGCGTCTGTTCAGTATTCCCTTTAAGGGGATTGATCAGATTAAATTGTTGATCCTGAATCTGTTCGGTCAGTTGTTTTAATGCCTGTAATGGTCTTATAACAAGCTTGCGAATAGTGACCATCAGAATGATGTGTGCCAGCACAATCAACAATAACAAAGGAATAATGGCATTGATGGTTTCTGCCCTGGCTTTTTCCAGCTTGCTTTCAATGGAATTTTGTAACACCAGTATCCATTGCTGTTCCGCTTCAAATAATGGTAACAACAGGTTCAGCAAGTTTTTTTTATCGTTGTCGAACTCGAAGATTTTTTTGGTAGTACGTGCCAGTTCAATATATGGCAACAATTGTTCGTCGAGCACTTTTTCAGCCGGTTGGTTTTGCCAGATAAAGTGTGTGGCGGATTGAATCTGATTATTCTGATCGATTAACACAGCCAGCTGGGCGTCGGCACGTAATGAAAATCTTGCCACATTGCTTCGGGCTTGCTGATAGTCATCGTTAGCAATGGCATATTCAAGGCTATGGCCTAATTGTAAAGCGGTTTCATGAAGCTGGGTTTTTGAGGTTTCTTTTATATCAGACAGACGGTGACGATATTCATTAACAGAATAAAAAAACAAAAGCCCCAGAAACAAAAAGGTAACGGTTAGAGGCAGCCAAAAAGTAAGCCGGTATGTTTGGATTGCAGACATGATTAATCCATACTTTCATAAAGCAGCTGTTGACTATCAACAGCATTATTTAATAAACCTGCCTCAGTCATGAGCCCACTCATCGATTCAATAATATTTTCAAGCTGATGGCTGAAAATATATTGTTGATGCTCGCGTTCTGGCAAAATCAGGTTTTGGTAAAAGTGATCCAGCTCTTCGTTTGAAACACCCAACCGCGGAGCCATTCTGGTTAATGCATCTTGCTGATTATCCGTCATATATTGACGAGCTTGCCAATACCCGTTCAGTAGCTGTTGAATGCTTTTGCGTTGCTGATGTACTGCTGAGTCACGGGTCAGCAGAACATCGACAATTTCACCGGGTAGCTGACTGCTATCAAGCAGATTAATGTAGCCCTGTTGTTGAAGCTGATAGGCAACAGGGTCAAAGCTGATAACAGCTTCAACCTGGTGATTACTCAACATCAAAAAATGTTGATTGATAGTCGATGGAACAATGATGACCTCATTACTTTGCAACTGAGCCACTCGCAAAACCTGTGACAGCATATAGGCTCCAACGCCACTTTGTTCGACCGCAATACGTTTATTTTTGAGTTCTGCCAGAGAGGTTATTCCGGGCTCAACGATCAGTTTGTCTGCCCCGTTCGAGATATTAAAGATCAGCACGATTTTAAGGTCTGAGTGAGTTTCAGCCATTCGCAGGGCTTCATCCAGCGTAACGGCTATTGCATCCAGCTGGCCCTGCCGAAAGGCATGCAAAACTTCCGTGCTGGAGGCTAATTCCTTGAGTTGGATTTGCGCGTTATCGTAATACCCCAGATCGCGAGCCAGGTAGAGTATCTCGTAGCCCGCCCACGGAATGGTCCCAACACGCAATGGCTTATCCGTTTGCGAACTACAGGCAACCAGGCTGACTATAAGTAACAGCAAATAAAAAATCCGTTTACCCATGGTGCATGACCTATTCCCCCTCAGTATGGGTCAGCTAAACGATAGCATAGAACACGCATAAAATAGTATTTGCTAATATTTCATGAAAATGAGAGAAAACCATGGTTTTTCAAATACCTGCGTTTACAATTCAGCAATGATAAGAGTAAGCTGTAACTAAAGACTTTTATACAGGAGTAACAAAATGGAAATTCCTGGTATCACCCCTTTTAGCGGTCAGCCCACACTGACTAATCCGTTATCTTCGGAAAATGTATTGGTCGGGCGGCAGACCCCGGTACAGCAAAACAGTGAAACTGCCTCGACTACGGTAGTGCAGGAGCAAGAGCCAGCCAGTTTGCAGACGGTTGCCGTTGTCAATGAAGCGACACAAAATGAAGCAACGGGCTTTGATCCGGAAAATCCGGGCGGTACGATTGATATTACAGTTTGAGGTTTTAGATGGCAGAACCAAAAATCACTCAAGATCCGCTCTATCAACTGTTGCGCGATGGAAAAATAGAAGAATTTAATCACCGTATTGCCAAGGGAGAGACGGTTGATTTAACCAGCTGTGATTTTCGACATCTTAATTTGCAGGGCTTAATTGCCAGCGGCCTCGATTTCAGTAACAGTTATTTCCGTCAGGCCGATTTACGCGGTATTGATTTCAGTCAATGCATCAGTCTTCGTGGAGCCAGTATTCATGGCGCTAAAATCTCGGGAGTATATTTCCCTACCCCATTAACAGCAGAAGAAATTTCCCTTTCATTGCAGCATGGCACCAGAATGCGCTACACAGACTAGGGCTTGTTGATCTTTCATAGTCACCACTGCTGGGA
>NZ_DCSO01000107.1:23679-24624 GCF_002325665.1 Methylophaga sp. UBA1464 | reverse complement strand
CCCTAATCCGCTATTTCTGATTTCTCTCTGTTTTTTGGAATAAACCGCGAAACCTGTAACCCCAGTTCAAATAACAACCAGATTGGAACCGCTAACAATGTTTGTGAAATCACATCTGGAGGGGTAAGTAACATGCCAATCACAAAAGCGCCGACAATCACATAAGGCCTTTTTTGTGAAAGACTTTCTCGAGTGGAGATCCCTGTCCAAATCAACAGTAACGTGGCGATTGGCACTTCAAATGCCAGACCAAAAGCAAAAAATAACTTCAAAACAAAATCCAGATAACTGCTGATATCTGTCATCACTGCAACACCTTCAGGCGCTGCCTGTGTCAAAAAGCCAAACACCAGCGGAAAGACGACAAAATAAGCGAACAATATGCCCAGAATAAACAGTAGCGTACTGGCAAACATCAGTGGAAAAACCAGCCGTCTTTCATGTTGATACAAGCCGGGAGCAATAAAGGCCCATAATTGATAAAGCAAAACAGGCATCGCCAGCATAATCGCGGCGGTCAGTGTTAATTTAAATGGGGTCAGGAAGGGTGAAGCCACTTCTGTGGCAATCATGGAACTGGTTTCTGGCAGATGTTCAAGCAAGGGCGCAGATAAAATAAGATATAAGTCATTGGCGAAGGGTAACAGGCAGACGGCAATGATTAATACGGCAAGGATAGCTCTGAGCAACCGATCCCGAAGCTCAACCAGATGAGAAATCAGTGGTTGTTGTTCACTATTTTCCATCGTCAGCCTGCTTTTTTTCCGCTGAATTATCTTCAGCGTTATCCGAGGGATTCGATTCAGGTTTTACCGGTTCATCAATATCAATGATTTCATTCAGATCGGGTAAATCATCGGGTTTTTTAAAGGCCTGCTTGATTTCTTCGGCTCGAAGTTCTTTGGCAATATCATTTTTGACCGCTTGAAGTGAAGCATTGGCTCG